>JAUVKO010000125.1 GCA_030596225.1 Fidelibacterota bacterium | reverse complement strand
GAGTCTATATGAATTCAAAAGATTTTTCTGTTTTACAATCTTTAAATTTTAAGCATAGCTTGAGCTATGGTTGAAATTTTAAGAGCAGTAAAACTGGAAAAGATGAAGAATGCATAGATTGTTTTGAGGTGTAATTGGTATTAGACCCATTTTCTGTAAATATTTAGCCGGTATCTTACATGCAAAATATTCCTAGCAGGCAAAATATTCGGACTCTCATTAATCGAAATATCACCTATCTTTGGCTGGGTCAACTTGTCTCGCAGGCTGGCGACAGCATAACTCACATGGCTGTAATCTGGCTTATGCTCGATATGACAGGTTCCGCATCACTTACAGGGTTCATTGCCTTTGCTGCAACGGTACCAGCATTACTTTTTGGTCTTTTTGCCGGCGTCTTAGCTGATCACTATCGTCGGCGAACTCTCATGCTGCTTAGTGATCTTGCTCGCTTTTTCCTGATCCTGATTATTCCAATTACTTATATATTTAACCTCCTAAACCCCTGGCTTTTGGGTGTCATTGTTTTTTCAGCTGCATCATTTGGGACATTATTCAACCCCTCCAGAGATGCTCTTATACCGGAACTGGTTAAAGGCGGACAACTTCTCAGAGTAAATGCCCTTATGCAATCTACAGGATACCTAGCATATTTTGTGGGTTTATTTGGTGCTGGAATGCTGCTTAATACCATGGGTTTGGTGAACCTCTTTTTTATGGATGCCGGCACTTTCCTGATCTCCTTTATTATGATATTTCTGATAGCCTATCAGCGATCGGATCAAAAAGCCGTTAATTATGAAAATCGCCATCTGACAGAGTTAAAGAAGGGTCTGAAATATGTGATGGTTGAGGACAGAAGACTTTTCTGGATCATTCTTATTACAGCATTAAACAATTTCTTTATCATGGGTCCCGCCGTAGTTGGTTTACCCTTACTTATCAAGGAAGTCTGGAATGGTAGTGGACAAGATTTTGCCTTCATTGAGTCCAGCTATGGTGTTGGAATGCTTTTGGCCACTATTTTTGTCTATCGTTTTGCCAGCAAATACAAAAAGGGGACCTGGTTGATGCTGGGCATCATCTATGATGGAATTACATTTATTCCTCTCTTTTGGGTAGGTCATTTCGGTATTGACCCATTTTGGTTAACACTCATCATTATCTTTGTACATTCTTTAGGGATTCCATTTATTCAAGTTACTCGCACTACATTGATTCACTCTTTGGTCCCAGGCAATATGCAGGGACGCGTATTTTCAATGATCAACCTGGCAGTTATCGGAGTCATGTCCATTTCTGTTGCTCTAACCGGAATTGTGGCAGAATGGGTCTCACCTCGCGAAATTTTCATGTTCATTGGAATTGCCGCTACTTTGAGTGGTATTTTAGGCTTATTAATGAAAAGTATACGACAGGCAGATTAATGGCAGATCACCGTATCATCGACGATCTAAAAACATTGTTACAGGCTCCCCTGCCTGGATGGGAAGCTCAGAGATTACTTATGCCTGAAGGTCGCGACACTCTATTCATTCCGGATGATCTTCATCCAGCTGCAGTCCTTATTGCACTTTACTCACTTGAAGACGAATGGCATTTTCCACTTATTAAGAGGAATACAGACGGTTTTGCACACAGCGGCCAAGTTGCTCTGCCCGGAGGTCGCCAGGAAGGATCGGAGTCTGATATTGAGACTGCCCTGCGCGAAGCTGAAGAAGAGGTGAATCTTCCTTCAAAGCACATGCAGATCATCGGTAAGACAAGCCCCCTGCCTATTCCGGTAAGTCGTCATCTGGTTCAACCTGTTATTGGATTCACACTTACAAGCCCAGAATTTCGTCCTGCCCCAAAGGAAGTAGAACAGATCTTTAGTGTCTCTTTAATGACCTTGCGAGATGCAGAAATAAAGTTTGAAGATCATCATTTCCAGGGACGCCAATGGAAGATACCCTATTTCGAAATACAGGGTCATAAAGTTTGGGGAGCCACAGCCATGATATTGAGTGAATTCCGGGAATTGATCTCAAAAATTATCTGAGGATTTAAATCCTAACCTAGAATAGTGTATCAGTCATTTTTATAACCTGTTTTCAGCGAACGTCCAGCTTCTTTTTCCTCAACTTCGCCGCGAAAAGCAGTGAGTCAAACAGGTTTAAGAGATTCGGATATGTTGAAACCAGTTTAGTCGTAGTTTTATACCAATTGTACCTCAAACTTGCACTAAATTTCTGCATCTTTTCCCGTTTTAGTGCACCTTTGAAATACAATTGGTATTACTCCTCCGGAAACTGGTTGAATTGATTTATACTGTTTATATACCCTCTAGTCCAAGCACTTCAGCAACACCCGCCAACGCATCAATCACAAATTGATAGTGCTCATTTTCATCCAAGTCAAGTTCTGCCATGCCATTTACAATATCCTTACGGCTCACGCTGGCAGCAAAAGACTTTTGCTTCAACTTCTTTCTTACAGACCTGGGTACAACTTCCTTGACAGATTTACTTGGGCGTACATAGGTAACAGCAAAGATGAATCCCACCAATTCATCCACAGCGAAAAGCGATTTGGCTAGCAAGGTTTCACGTGCTACCCCGGTGTATTCTGCGTGACCCATGATAGCATCTAGCATATCTTGTGGATATCCATGTTCCTTGAGAATGGCAACGCCTTTATAGGGATGTTCTTCAGCTGTAGGGTATTTTTCATAATCAAAATCGTGAAGCAAACCCGTAATTCCCCACAACTCAGGATCACCATCAAATTTATCAGCCATAGATCGCATAGCCGCTTCAACACCCAAGGCATGTTTCCGTAAAGATTCGCTGAGAGTATATTCGCAAAGCAGTTCCCAGGCAGCTTGTCTATCGAGCATTATTCACCCCTTTGGTTAATTATTTAGCCAATATTTATTAGGAAAGCTCATGTCCTTAGTCAAACATTAGAACAGGTCAAATTCACCTAATTTAAGACCAACTCCAACTCTATGAGTCTGTCCTGCAATCGTAGCCAAATCTGAGAATCCAGTCCCATATTGAAGATCCATAAATCGTGTTCTGATCAATGCACCAACCTGGACCTGGCCTAGAGAGTTACGGCCTAATTGAATGAAGAGCTGATCCTGAAATACGATCTCCAAACCACCTGAGTATCCATTATTCCCATTACTTAATTGAGCCTGATCCCCACTAAAAGAGAATTCTGCTTGTAGAATGGGGTGTAAAGCGAAGGGGATCTTTTTAAAGCCCAATTGATAATCAACACCCACATAGAGCTGTGGCACGTAAACCTCTGTAAGCCCACTGCTCCAGAAGATCGTTGTACTGAAAATATCGGTAATCTCAACTCCTAGTCTGAGTTTCTCTATTGGCGCATAGAGCAAACCTCCATGAAAGCCAACGCCAAGGCCACTTTCAGAATAAAGATCATGATAAAGTAAACGCGCTGTTCCATGGAGAGCCAGCCGTGGGTTCAAGATATGAGTATAGCCTAGTTCAGATAAAAATTGTTGAGTACTGAAATAGGTGATTGAATTAATACTGAGACGCTCACCAGGATCAAATCGACCATTGTCTTCACTACCATCTGTATCGTTTGTGCCAGCAATACCATCAGTCCCAAAATCAAGTAATGCATCCCTGGTATCAGGAATACCACTCACTCCTCCACGAAAAAGAAGGAATGACCAATTATCTTTATTTCCGCTCAAGACATCGGTCTGATAAACACCACCAAACCCCTCTGTGTGCTGGAAACCCATCTTCAAATCACGCAGACCCAGAAAAGCAACATTGCTGCCCGGGCTTGGGTTAGCCATAGGTAATGCTTTAATGTTACCTAATGCATAAGCATCAATGGACATACCTAAAACAAAGGGATCCTCGCCATACGAAACTGTTTCAGCGAACAGAAAAATTGGCAGGAGCAGCACTGCTAGATAATTCTTCATGGGATACATACGCCTTGATCTCAGTCTTGTTTCCACTCTACTTTTTTCCCCGCAAAGTCTTTGCCATTTCATCCAGAAGGACCATGGCCTCAAGAGGAGTCATTTGATCCAGTTTCAGTCCATCCAGTTTTTGCCGCAGGATATGTTCCTGCTGCCCAAAAAGTGACATCTGCTGAGTATCAAAAGTCGGGGACAATTCTTTGATCCGGTCAGTCCGGACACTGATCTCACCAGAATCAAGGTCAGACAGGATCTCATTGGCTCTTTGGATCACAGGCAAGGGAATCCCAGCCATTTGGGCGACATGAATACCATATGAACGACTGGTTCCACCAGGAACGATCTTACGCAAAAAAATGACTTTTTCATCGTATTCACGAACCGCTACATTATAATTTTTGAGCCGGGCAAGGATGCCTTCCAATTTAGTCAATTCATGATAATGAGTTGCAAATAGAGTACGCGCAGCTCGCTCCTTGTTACCGTGTAAATATTCGATAAGTGCCCAAGCGATGGCCAGACCATCATAAGTTGAAGTTCCACGACCGATCTCATCCAGCAGAATTAAGCTGCGTTGAGTTGCATTATTCAGGATGTTGGCCGTCTCGTTCATTTCTACCAGAAAAGTAGATTCGCCACCGGCCAGATTATCAGATGCTCCCACCCTGGTAAATATCCGATCTACCAATCCGATACTGGCTTCATCTGCCGGGATATAACAACCGATCTGGGCCATAAGCACGATTAGACCGACCTGACGTAAATAAGTTGACTTACCGGACATATTGGGACCTGTGATCAAGAGGATCTGATCCTTGTCAGCATCAATGAGCAAATCGTTGGGAATAAAAGCTTCATCCACAGGAAGTAATTGTTCAATAACCGGATGTCGGCCATTGTTTACCTGTATTTCCAGAGATTGGTTCAATGACGGACGACAATAATTGCGATCATAGGCAATTTTGGCAAAGGTACTGACAACATCCAGTCGGGACAAAAAGTCAGCTATGGTCTGCAGATCAATCGCTTCAGCTAGAACCCGTAATCGCAGTTCATCAAATATTTCATATTCACGAGCAGTATAGCGCTCTTCGGCATGTAGAACCTTTTCTTCATATTCCTTGAGCTGCTCAGTGATAAACCGCTCAGAATTGACCAGTGTCTGTTTGCGGATGTAATCCTCTGGCACTAATTCCTTATGAGTATGAGTAATATCGATATAATAGCCAAAGACCTTATTATAGCCGATCTTCAAGGATGGTATGCCTAGTCGCTTTCGCTCTGCTGCCTGGAAGTCCACCAGCCAGGCTTTCGCATTTCTGGCAATACCTCTGATCTCGTCTAATTCAGCATCGATCCCATCCCGGATCATCCCCCCATGCTTAACTGAGACGGGGGGTTCATCTACAATGAGTCTTTCCAATTCGGCTAAAAGAAGATTTACATCCGGCAAACTCTCAACATGCAGACCAATTTCATGAATGGAATCAGTATTCAGACACTGAGCTATCTCAGGTAGTAATTGCAGAGTAGCTCTTAAACCGCTGAGATCACGGCTAGAACCTCGAGCTGAGCTCAACTTGGATAGTAGACGCTCCAGATCAGCAACATGCTTAAGCAGGGTTCTAAGGTCTTTTCTCAACTCAGCATTTTCAAAAAACAGCTGCACCTGATCAAGACGATTCTCGATCCGATCTTGATCTAATAGTGGTTTGTGCAACCAATCCCGCAGTAGCCGTCCTCCGCCGGATGTGACAGTCTCATCCATGATTGATATAAGTGTTCCCTCACTACCTCCACGTAAAGAATGGAACAACTCCAGATTCCTCAGAGAATCATCATCCAGAGTCATCCAATCATTTGCACTCAGACTTTGGATATTAGTTACATGTTCCAGCTTACGTCCCTGGTAGCTCTGAAGATAGTAAAGGATGGCGCCCGCTGCGGAAGTCCCGGCAGTCATACCATTCATCCCAAAACCTTTCAATCCTTGGGTCTTGAATTTTTTTGTGAGCTCATTGATAGCAAAATCAGGATTAAAGACCCAACTTTCTACCCGTGTAAGGAGCCATTGTCCCCTCCCCATAATAGACTCTGAATCAGTATCAGTTTCTGATAGAACGATCTCTCGAGGAGCTAGTCCAGACAAAAATGCCCGCAATTGAAGCGGATCGAGCTCGAGGGCACTGAATTTTCCAGTAGATACATCCAAGAATGCCAGACCTACCTTTTCTTCCAGAGTATAGATACATGCGAGATAGTTGGATTCCTTAGCAGTCAGAAACTGTTCACTCATGGCCGATCCGGGAGTAGCTACTTCAACCACCTCACGTTTCACAAGACCTTTGGCTTGTCTGGGGTCTTCGACCTGTTCGCAGATAGCAACCCGTAGACCAGCCTGCATATATTTATATAGATAGGAATCCAGTGCATGATACGGGAAACCCGCTAGAGCCACCTTGGCAGCTTTACCATTGGAGCGGCTTGTTAGTGTTATACCTAACACCTTGGAAGTGATCTTAGCATCCTCAGCAAAGGTTTCATAGAAGTCACCCATACGGTAGAGTAGGATCACACCCGGATATTTGGATTTGATCTCATAGTACTGTTTCATGAGTGGAGTACTGTGTGTAGTGTCTAGGGACTTCTTTTTTGACATCGTATAGTATAATTTAAATTTAAGGTTTACGAACC
>JAUVKO010000089.1 GCA_030596225.1 Fidelibacterota bacterium | reverse complement strand
ATCTTCAAAAAATTCAAGATCAATGATTTCATCACTGACTGAGCCGGGAATGGAATAATGAATGGTACATATTGGCCCATGACCTGGCGGAATACTATTAGCGTTGATATCAAAGACTAAAACTCTGATTGTTGAATCATGTTCACTAAATTTTACAGAAAAGGCTTCATCCCATTCACCGTTATCATTCACATCTGTATAGACTTCACCTGGAGTGTAAAGACCATTTTCATCAGAGTCTTCGTATGGTTCGCTCTCAACACGCCCGATGGGTTGTATATCAGTAAAGGATACCGGCAAATTTAGTCCATCTTTCAGGGAAAACTGAAGCCCGGCAACTGCTTCTGTATTCGTCAAATCAATATCAACTACGGCTGTAGTTTGATCATTGGTAGCAGAGGATCCTACAAGAGTCACTGTTACTTCACCTAAGCCAAAACCGGCAATCAGGAGGAGACTAGAGATGATTTTCAAGCTTTTACCCATATTACAATGCTCCACATACACAAAGTTGATCCTGATTCAATTTAACACAAAGTCTGATCTGGTTTTATGATTCTTATCACAGCCTCTGTTATTCGATTGACCATCCTAAAATTAATGATGCAGGCAGCTTATAGCAAATTTATTTGCCATGACACTTTTTGTACTTAAGTCCGCTCCCACAGGGACAAGGATCATTACGACCGATTTTCGCTTCCACTGTGACAGGTTTCAGCTTTTGAGGTGGTCCACCTTGTGCAGATCCCTGTGCACCATCAGAGCCGCTCTGGGGCAGGGCATTCAAAAAGCCCATATTTGAAGTATCAGCATGTTGTGATGAAAGATTCCTTGCTCTTCTCATCCGGTTCTCACGCTCATCAACAATGCGGGCATGGAAAAAGAGTTTCAGAACCTCGCGATCGATAAGATCCAGCATTTTCACAAAAAGCAGATAGCCTTCTTTTTTATACTCAATAAGGGGGTCCTTCTGCCCTACTGCTCTCAGATTGATTCCCTCTTTCATCTGATCCATCTCGTAGAGATGCTCACGCCACTTTTCGTCAACAACCCTTAAATAGACAAATTGTTGCAGACGTTTGAAATTCTCCGAGCTGCCGGTGATCTCAGCTTTTTCTTCATAAGAATCCCAGATCAGTTTCTGTACAAGATCCCTGAGTTTATCAGGATCAAGATCAGTTTCTGGAGTCTCAGGTAGTTGGACCATAGCTGTAGTGCCAAGATCTGCCTGGAGGCCGCTCCAATCCCAAAGTTCGTTATCGCTTTCCAGATCAGTATATTTTTCAACAATACTATCAACGTAGTTTTCAATGACCTCGCGAAATTCTTCTTTCAAATCGAGACCATCCAGGGCAGCCTGACGGCGATCATAGATAACTTCACGCTGCTGATTCATGACATTGTCATATTCCAGCAAATGTTTTCGAATGCTGAAGTTTCGTGCTTCAACCTTTTTCTGAGCACGTTCAACAGCCTTAGTCACCATACCGGCAGCAATGACTTCACCTTCTTGAAGACCAAGTCGATCCATGACGCCGGCAACTCGATCTGAGCTGAATAAGCGCATCAAGTCATCTTCCAGACTCAGGTAAAAACGTGAACCTCCGGGATCACCCTGTCTTCCGGAACGACCTCGCAACTGTAGATCAATTCGCCGAGATTCATGCCGTTCAGTACCCAGGATTTTCAGACCACCCAACTCTGTGACACCCTCTCCCAATTTGATATCAGTTCCACGTCCGGCCATGTTTGTAGCAATGGTCACTGCATGAGCCTGACCAGCCCGAGCCACAACTTCTGCCTCACGCCCATGCTGTTTTGCATTGAGCACATTATGAGGAATTTTGAGCCGTTTGAGCATCCGTGAAAGGGTCTCAGAAATCTCTACTGTGATAGTACCTACCAGAACAGGTTGCCCAATTTTATGAGAAGCAATGATCTCTTCGATAACTGCATTGAACTTTTCGCGTCGCGTTTTGTAGATCTGATCGTTCTCATCATCACGGATGACAGGCTGGTGAGTTGGGACCTCTATGACATTCAACTTGTAGATCGAGAAAAACTCTTCAGCTTCGGTGATGGCAGTACCGGTCATACCGGCTAATTTTTTATAAAGTCGAAAGTAATTCTGTAAGGTGATGGTTGCCAAAGTCTGAGATTCTTTCTCAATCTGAACCTTTTCCTTTGCTTCCAGGGCTTGATGCAAACCGTCACTGTAACGCCGACCATGCATGATACGACCGGTAAACTCATCAACGATCATGACCTTACCTTCCTGAACTACGTAATCCACATCTTTTTCAAAGAGTGAATATGCTTTCAGGAGTTGACTTAAATTGTGAATCGTGTCAGATCGTTCGCCATGGAGTGCATAGAGTTGTTCTTTTTTCTCGTTGGCTTCCTGGATGGATAATTCTGTATCAAGCTCCAGGTCGGTCAGTAAGGTGGGTAGATCAGGAATAACGAAGCGATCCGGGTCATTGGGTGATAAGGCTTCCCGTCCTTTGTCTGTCAGATCAACGCTATTCTGTTTTTCTTCGATGATAAAATATAATTCTTCATCCAACTCCGGCATGCGCTTGTCTCGGAGATAATCATTTTCAATTCGTTGTCGTAGTTTCTGGATACCCTGTTCCTGATACAGTTTTTGAAGGCGCCGATGTTTGGGGCTACCCCGATGAGCTTTAAGAATCAACTCTCCTGCATCATATTCTGTTTTTGGGTCTTCCAGCTTTTTCTCAGCATCACTAAGGATGGAGTTAACCAGCTGGGTCTGGCGACGCATCAAGTTATCTACCAGAGGACGGAGGTCCGTATAGCGCTGGGCAATGGGTGAATCCACCGTACCGGAGATGATCAATGGGGTCCTGGCCTCATCAATGAGGACACTATCTACTTCATCAACGATGGAATAATAATGTCCACGCTGGACCTGGTCCTGCTTATTGATGGACATATTGTCTCGCAGATAATCAAAGCCAAACTCACTGTTGATACCGTAGGTCACATCACAATTATACATTCCCTGACGTGTCTCAGGATCCATTTCATTGAGGATGACTCCCACGCTGAGACCCACAAATTTGAGTAAAGCTCCCATCCATTGTGAATCACGTTCAGCCAGATAGGTATTCACCGTAATGATGTGAACGCCCTTCCCAACCAGTGCATTAAGATAGATGGGCATGGTGGCAACCAGGGTTTTACCCTCACCCGTTTTCATCTCAGATATCTTACCCTGGTGGAGAACAACTGCACCTATGAGTTGAACATCGTATGGGATCATATCCCAGGTCATCTCTTGACCAGTGACTTTGATGGTCTGATCCATAAGTAAAGCAGCAGCTCGTTTCACGACGGCAAATGCTTCAGGTAAAATCTCGTTTAAGATGTCCTGTTCCCGGTCATAGACAGCATCTTGAATTTCTTTATACTTCTTGTTTTCACTTTCCAGGCTAGTTGCCAGCTCGGCTGTCTCTTCACGGATCCTGGACTGCCATGCATGGGTCTTAGCAATCAGGGTTTCCTGGGTAGCTTCAACGAGCAGCTCGTATTGTTCATTGATCTGCTGGACGAAGGGGAGCAACTGTTTGGTCTCACGACCGGAACTGGTTCCGAATATCTTGGTAATAAATTTACTAATCATGGCGCTAAAATAATTTTTATCCAGTGGTTTAGAAGTGCTTTTCTTAATAATAAGTGGTGAAGTTGATCAGCTAATATCACAGAACACAGGCTTCTGAGTGAATCAAGCTTCAATTTATTTGAGGATTTATATAAAAAACACACAGGTCCTTTTTTTGCATTTGTAAAGGTTTTGTAAAGGTGCCTTACTGGGCGTCATCCTGAGCCCCGTCGAAGGATAGAGCGTAGACAATATATGAAAAAGCAGCGTCCTTCCTGGTCAATTTTGGTTTGCCAACATTAATCAGCCAGAGAAGGAGGCGCTGCATTATGAAGTATATAGGAATGGATGCTCACAGTAAAAACAGTTATTTCGTAGTTCTTTCAAGAAACGGTAAAGTAATACGCCGCGAGAAAGTCGAGACTCGGGAGGATACGATCCTGGAATTTGTGAGATCTATAAAAGGTTCTAAGAAGTTAAGCTATGAAGAAGGGGGAATGTCCCAGTGGTTGTACATCTTATTATACCAATTGCACCTCAAACTTGCACTAAATTTCTGCATATTTTCCCGTTTTAGTGCACCTTTGAAATACAATTGGTGTTATTGGTTTTATGATTTTGGTTGCAGTGATTTTCCATACATGTATTCAGGACAGAATCTGACAGTTTTTCAGGACCTAGCTGGATGGTTTAGCTGCGCTGAGCTGTTTTCTGATCTCAACCAATTTCCGCAGGCTTGTCGCGGCGAAGTACAATGAAGACGGAAACAGCGTGATGGCTAAATTGGTTTCGAGATCCTGAAACCTGTTTGACCCGAGCCTGTCACGGCGACTTGTGTGGGCATAGCTTAAAAGCGAAGCCCCAAGCTTTGCGAAGACGGACGCTTGAAAACAGGTTTCTTGGAAAGCACTCTGTCCATTTTGGACATACGCATCCCCGGTCTGTACAGGGCAGGCCGGGGCCTCCTTTATTGACTAAATTCTATTAGCCCAGCAGCCCTGAAGGACTGGGTCAGTTGGAATTCTTGCGTGTCAGAAGGCCGTTAACGTTGAGATAGATATATGAAAACCCAGTTGTGAACGACTGGGCTATGGAATCCTGTATATTTGTGTATTAGCGAATATTGAATATGAACAAAGTGAGAATGACACCCTGTCTATTCCCGGGGTACCATTCTCACCGTTTTGATATTTTAAAACCTGTTTGACCGTTTCACGCTTGAAAACAGGTTTTCTCCAGAACTGAAATCTAGATCATGGACAACTTGCCATCTGCCAGCGCATCATTCAGGATGGCATCCAGAATGCCATTCACAAAACTGCTGCTTTCCTCCGTGCTAAATACCTTGGCGATCTCAATGGCCTCTGAAATAGAAACCTTAGGCGGAATATCCTTAAAATAGAAAAACTCCGTCAAGGCCATTCTCAGGATCAGACGATCAATAAGGGCAATCCGGGTCAAATCCCAGTTTCTGGATTTGCTGGCGATCAGCTCATCAAATTCCTGACGATGAGCCATAATTCCATTCACCAATGCTCGGGCAAACTTGAGCAGATCTTCTGTTAGTTCGCTATTATCCGCCAACATATCGAAGGTTTGATCCAGATCGTCATTTTGAATTTCATGAGCATATGAAACTTGGACCACAAATTCCCGGGCTCGACGTCTTTCTTGCATTTACTGAGACTTCGTCCTTTCTTTACTTCTACCTAAATCTTTGAGGACAAGCGTTTACCGGAGCGACGCATCTGTTTCAGGCGACCGATCTTACGAATCCGCTCTTCTGCCAAGATATCAGCTGCATCCATGGTAGGGATATTTTCGTCTTGTGAACGCTTAAAAATCTCCTGAAGGACATCATATATGTGATTTACCCGGCTGTAAGAACGCTTTTCGTTATACCCTTCAAATTCACCATAGACATTAATAACTCCACCAGCGTTTATGGCATAATCCGGTGCATACAGAACGCCTCTTTCAAGAAGTATCTTGCCGTGTTTATCATAATCGGAAAGCACATTGTTAGCAGCTCCTGCAATGACCTGACATTTTAATCGATCAATCGTGTCGTCATTAACAATAGAGCCAAGCGCACATGGGGCAAAAATATCCATCTCTACATCATAGATCTCATCAGGAGTAACAGCAGTTACATTCTTGATCTTGAGCATCTCATTGACTTTATCTTCTTTAATATCCGTAACAATGATCTTTGCCCCTGCTTCTGAAAGATGTTTAACCAGATACATACCGACATGCCCAAGCCCCTGAACGGCGACTATTTTGCCTTCCAAACTGTCTGAACCATAGGCTCTGTTTGCCGCAGCTTTTATTCCTACAAAAGTACCCCAGGCTGTAAATGGGGAGGGATCTCCAGATCCGCCCAATTCAGGACTAAGACCTGCTACACTATCTGTTTCTTCATGAACCCATTCCATCATTTGGGGTGTCGTATTTACATCCTCAGCGGTCACATAACGACCTCCAAGACTATCCACAAGACGACCAAATGCTCGGAAAGCAGCTTCATTACCAATTTCTTGAACGCGACCAATAATGACTGACTTTCCGCCCCCAAGATTCAGACCAGCCAATGCTGATTTATAGGTCATTCCCTCTGAAAGCCTCAAAACGTCTCTCAATGCATCATCTTCAGATTCATAGTTCCAGACACGACAGCCTCCCAGGGCGGGTCCTAAACTTGTATTGTGAATAGCTATAATTGCCTTTAATCCAGTTTCCTCATCATAACCAAATACCACTTGCTCGTGATGATTTAGTTCAGGTGCATCAAAAAATCCCATGTTTTACTCTCCTTTAAATTTTACAATAAATGTCTAGTAAAAGTCCCTCTCGCCAGTCTACGCTGTTCCAGCTACGCCAGGCAGGCAGAGTCCGCAGAGACGCAGCGAGTTTTAATGTCTAATGTCAAAAGTCTAAAGGTCAAAGGTTCGAGACCCTTTTGTACTTTCTATTCTTGTGTGTCATTACTAATTTCAAATTCCCAGTTTCATCTGTGATCATCTGTGGCTAAAAAGATTTTATTCTCGCTAGTCTGCCAACAGATGCCGACTGATCACCAATCTCTGAATCTCGTTGGTGCCTTCATAGATCTGAGTGATCTTGGCATCACGCATCATGCGTTCTACTTCAAATTCACGAATATATCCATATCCCCCGTGAATCTGAACGGCTTCTGTGGCGACATACATTGCAGTATCACCGGCAAAAACTTTGGCCATGGAGGCTTTCTCTCCAATGGTTTTTCCCTGATCTTTTAGCCAAGCAGCTCGATATACCAATAGGCGACTTGCGTCAACCCGGGCGGCCATATCGGCCAATTTAAAACCTATCCCCTGAAACATACCGATTGGTTTGCCAAACTGCTGACGTTCTTTGGCATATTGAATTGACCGCTCAAGAGCACCCTGTGCAATCCCCAGTGCCTGAGCAGCAATTCCGATCCGACCGACATCCAGAGTAGCCATAGCGATTTTGAAGCCCTGGCCTTCTTCCCCAATTAAATTTTCAGCAGGAATGCGGCAATTCTCAAAGATCAATTCGCTGGTATCCGAACCTCGAATTCCCAACTTATCTTCTTTTTTCCCAGTCGTAAATCCCGGTAAACCCTTTTCGACGACAAAAGCTGAAATACCACGATGCCCGGCATTTTTATCGGTTTTGGCAAAAACAACCACAAAATCTGAGCTGATACCGCTAGTTACCCAATTCTTGACACCATTAAGGACATACGAATCCCCATCTTTGGTGGCAGTAGCTAACATAGCCTTGGCGTCAGATCCTGACTGAGGTTCACTCAGAGAATAGGCACCCAATTTTTCACCGCTGGATGTCAGAGGTAAATATTTCTGCTTCAGATATTCAGACCCAAACTTGATGAGGGGGTTGGAAAAAAGCGAATTATTCACAGACATGATCACACAGGTGGATGCATCCACACGAGCGACTTCTTCCAAAGTGATGGCATGACTAAGCGAGTCCATTCCGGTACCACCATAAGCTTCTGGAACCTGCATTCCCATGAAACCTAACTCTCCCAGTTTTTTTATGATTTCAGTTGGGAATTCTGCTTTTTCATCACGCTCCATTACCCCCGGTTTGATCTCGGTTTCAGCGAAATCCCGGATAGTCTCCTGCACCATTTTCTGTTCTTCAGTTAGTTCAAAATTCATATTGTGCCTTTATCACTTATCCCTCGACTTGGGTCTTCGTTTTCAGCTTCGCCCCCACAAGCCGCTCCAGTCTTCGC
>JAUVKO010000236.1 GCA_030596225.1 Fidelibacterota bacterium | reverse complement strand
ATTATGATCCATTGAAGCGTTTTTCAATTGCGAATAAATAGATTTTTAAGCACATAACCGGCAATGTCCGGATTCTCCTGCAAACGACGGCTTGAATATGCATACCATTGACTGCCAAAAGGGACATAGATGCGAACCCTGTGTCCGGCATCAACTAATTCCCTCAAACGTTTATCAATAGGTACTCCGAGCAAAGCCTGGAATTCGTACATCTCAGGCGAAATATTCATATCTGAAATTAATTTAAGGGATGCATCAAAGAGATAAAGGTCGTGTGTGGCGATACCGATATAAGCTTTCCGGCTTAGCATTTCCTGAATAAGACTTACAAAATTTTGGCGAATCTCCTGTGAGTCCTGGAAAGCAATTTTAGCTGATTCCTTGTAGATTCCCTTACAAATCCGCAGGTTACCACCTTCTGTGGCAATAGCTTCTACATCATCCATGCTGCGATGCATATAAGCCTGGATCACAGTTCCGATACGCGGGAATTCTGCTCTTAATCGCTTATAGATTTGGATCGTTTTGGAGGTATGTGGTGAATCCTCCATATCGATACGAATAAAGATACCCTTCTCATGGGCTTTAGAAATAATTGCAGAAATGTTGTCAAAAGCCAATTTGTCTGAGATCCCTAATCCCAGAGCAGTGGGTTTTAAGGAGATATTTTTCTCAATATCGCTCTTACTAACATCTGAGACCAATTTCAAATATTCCTCGCGGCCTGCATTGGCTTGCAACTCATTGGTTACAGATTCACCGAGAATATCCATGGTTGTTAAAAAACCCTGGGCTTGCAACTCCTGGCAAGTCTTGATTGCAGATGCTGTATCTTCACCGGCGATGTAACGATTTGAGATCATTTTAACAATAGCCCTGGGGACCAGGGGCATGAGAGCGACGACCAGTTTATTGAACACACAACCTCCGTGTCATTTAAATGTCAGAATAGCACTTTTTCAATTCAGCGTAATGGTCGCTGATAGTACTCGAAGACTTTGCCAGTATCGTGCCAATTGGGGAATTTTTGAAGTACACGTGTGTGTAAAGAAAAATGTTGGGAGATACCTTCGCGGACATGACCGGAAACAAAAAGATACCCACGTTTTTTAAGCCAGTTGGTATAAACCCTCTTCAGCATTTTCGCATAACCCTGTCCTTGATACTTTTCATCAAAGATGAAAGCATAGGTGTAAATGGTTTCATGTTTACCAAGAGTGGGATCAGCAGCAGTCCAACTTTCATCTCGAAAATGCTCCAGGGGAACACCGACCAGAAAGCCGATGATCTCATTTCTTAAGACACCTACGAAAGGCAAAGTATGGGGATGATTGAAGTATTTCCATACTGTCTTTTTCGTGAAAGCCGTATCGGCACCAAAGGGTTCGATCAATCCCTGAGAAATGTGAATAATGCGGTCAGCATCTCTGGCAGATAATATTTCAATAAGCTTAATTTGAAAATTCAGCGTGGCTGCGATCAGCTTAACTTCTGACCGAGCTGGTGTTTTAGTCGGTGGCTTAAAAAATTCCAATTGAGACATGGCACTCAAGTTTAAAATTCTGCTCTTCTTTAACCAATTGTTTTTAGGTCTCAGAAGCTAATAATTTTCACTTTATCTTTGACAGAGAGAGCAAGTAATCAAATTTGTGTGCCGGAGAGGTAAAATTTGGGATTAATTGCCTCGAGTTTTTAGTTGAATTGCTACAGTGTAATCCTAATTTGAAAATTAGTGAATGAGCACTCTCTAGCCCTGAAGGTAGATTCAGATAAATGCTTGAACTGATTATGTTGGGAAGTGGTAGTGATGGCAATGCCTGTGTTGTCAAAAATGCTGAAACCATGATCCTTATTGATGCCGGTTTCAGTGGTACGGAGATTCGCAAACGTATGCAAAGTGTTGGCTTGGAGCCTGATGACCTGGAAGCATGTCTGATCACTCATGAGCATGGCGATCATATCAAGGGGGCGAGTATCTTATCCAGACGACATAAGGTACCACTGCTCATGCATCCGGCAACAAAACGAGCCGGTCATCGGAAATTCAATGGTTCTGAAAGAATACGCCATTTTGAAATGAAAGAAGTGATGAAGCTGGGGTCATTGCAGGTAACCAGCGTGCCCACTCTGCATGATTCAGCGTCGTCAACCGGCTTTCTCATCGAAAGTGGGGGAGTGAGTTTGGGCTATTTAACTGACTTGGGGACAGTGACTGAAGACAATTTTCTGATGCTGCGTAAAGTGGATTTTCTGGTCATGGAAGCCAACCATGACCGGGATATGCTCTGGAATGGACCCTATCCTCCGCATTTGAAAGCGCGAGTGGACAGCCGGGTAGGTCATCTTTCAAATCATGACAGTGCTGAATTTATCGCTTTGCTTGCAGAATTAGGTCAACTTAAGGGCGTCATGTTAGCTCATTTGAGTGAAAAGAATAATGATCCTGATCTGGCTTTATCTGTGGTTCGTGACCGACAGGTACATGATCTGGAGATCTTTTTAGCGCAACAGAATCAACCATCTAAACCAATAATAGTGGAGAAGAAATGAAAAGAATTTATGCCGTGAGAAGCTTGATTGTACTGCTGGTTCTGGCAGTGATGCTGGGCTGCAGCAAAGAGGCAAAGACCTCTGCTGATGAATATGTTAAAATGGAAACCTCCCTGGGGACGATCATTATTGACTTATACGAAACTGAGACACCTTTGCATGCTGCAAATTTCAAGAAACTGTCTGAAGATGGATCATTTGAAGGTATCTACTTTCATCGTGTGATTCCCGGTTTTGTGGTCCAGGGTGGTGATCCAAATACTCGTGATAACGACATTCGCGAAGATGATGGTCAAGGTGGAATTGGTGAACGGATTCCGGCTGAGATTGGTCAACCTCACTTGAGAGGATGTCTGGGAGCTGCTCGTGATAATAACCCGGAGAAAAAGTCAAGCGGCAGTCAGTTCTATTTCTGTTTGGCGCGCCTGACTCAACTTGATCCCAATTATACAGTATTTGGTAAGGTTGTCGAGGGTATGGATGTAGTTGATCAAATCGCAACCTTGGAGCGTGATAAGGGAAACAATCCGCTGGAATCAGTGACCATTGTAAAAACCAGTTTAGTTTCTTCGGAAGCGTACCGGAACTAACCCATGTCTCGTCCTCGCTTTGGTTTAGCTCTAGGAGGGGGAGGAGCCAGGGGTTTCGCCCATATTGGTGTTCTCCAGCGTCTTGAAGAGTTGGGTATTAAACCTGACATCATAACCGGTGCAAGTATGGGCGCACTGGTAGCTGCTGTTTACATCAAAAATGGTAATGCGGCTGCCACCTGGGCTGAACTTGACGCTATGACCGGGAGCGAGAAATTTAAGAAACTGGGCATGCATCTTATCAATGTGAAAGGGCGAGGCGGAGAATCATTCTGGCATCAGGTTTCATCTGCAATCCAGGATCGTATTGTCATCAATCTGGCTCATTCCAAACTGGGTCTGGTCAGAGAAGAACGAGTTCAAGAAGCCATTGAGATTGTTATCACTGAAGATACGTGGTCAAATTCAGGGATGTCCCTGGGAGTTGTTGCCACAGATCTGTAC
>JAUVKO010000177.1 GCA_030596225.1 Fidelibacterota bacterium | reverse complement strand
TGAAATACCAATATCAACAAAAAAGGAGTTAAAACATGAAACAAACGCTATTAGCAGTTTCATTTCTACTAATCCTGACCAGTGGCATATTTGCCATTGACCATACAGGAGCTATTACATCAAACGAAACCTGGCTCGCTGTAGACGATCATCTGTTAACAGGTCAAGTTTTCGTAAAACCTGGTGTCACTTTGACCATTCAGGCCGGAACAACTATTAAATCAAACGAAGATGACGGTTCTGGTCTTGCTCCGGCACTGGTTATCGAAAAGGGTGCCAAGATCATGGCCGAAGGTGAAGCCGATGCACCCATCACCTTCACCACAGTCCTCACTGAGGCTGAGATGCTGGATTCCCGTGGTAACTGGGGTGGACTCATCCTTCTTGGTAATGCCCCTATTGCTGTGGATGGTGGAACCAGTTTCGTAGAAGGTTTGGAAGGTATCCCATACGGTGGTACCAATGCTGATGACAACTCAGGAATCCTCAAGTATGTTCGTGTCTGGCACGGTGGACGTTCTATTGGACAGGATAACGAGATCAACGGAATCACACTGGCCGGTGTTGGCCGCGGTACAACTATTGAGTATTGTGAAGTTGCTCTTAACCTTGATGATGGTTTCGAGATGTTTGGCGGAACTGTCGATCTTAAATATTGTGATGTTCTCTTTGTTGGGGATGACGCATTTGATGCAGATGAAGGCTACCAGGGTCGTGGACAGTTCCTCTTTGCCATGGTTGGTGAAGATGCCGGTAACCGCGCTCATGAAATGGACAGCAAAACCAATGGTGATCTTAACTCCACTCCCCGTTCACATCCTGTATGGTATAATGTCACCTTGATTGGTTCAGGAAGTGCTACTGCCACAGCTGATAATGATCAGATTGTGAGACTGCGTGAGGGACTGGGTGGCGAGTTTGGCAACTACATAGTTATTGATGGAAAGCAAGCTGGTTTAAAGAACTCAGATAATGGTTCTGAAACAGTTACTTCCGACTGGGCTGTTGCACAGACTGCCGGTTATCCTGACTATCTCTACTGGTCACCAAATAATATCATCTATAACTGCCCTGATGGACAGTTTGCAGCTGATTATGGTTTAACATCTTTGAGTGCAAATCCTCAGCTCATCAGTCTTGATGGTCGGGAAAGTGGTGGTACTATCGATCCTCGTCCCACAAGCGCTGGTGCAGCTTATGACAATATAGATACTGTACCAAGTGATGACTTCTTCCAACAGACGACCTTTAAAGGAGCCTTTGGAGATGTAAACTGGTTAGCAGGATACAGCTGGCTGGCTGAACAAGGACGTCTTGGAGGCGTGTCGACAGACGATAATTTTAGCATTGAAGTTCCAAATTCATCTCGGTTGTTGGGTAATTACCCCAATCCATTCAACCCGACAACTAAAATTCGATTTGAACTAGCCTCTTCGGCCATGGTTAGCCTTAGTGTTTATGATGTAAATGGTCGTCTTGTCAATGAAAGAAACATTGGACACTTGAACCAAGGAGTCCATCAGATTAATTGGAATGCTTTGACTGATGATAGTAGGAGTATATCAACTGGAATATATGTCTATCAGATCAAGACTTCCAACGAGGTCCTTACCGGGAAGATGATGCTTCTCAAATAGGAGTCTCCTTCACACACAGGGGTTTGCCACCCCAGCAAAAGGCCGTCGAAAGGCGGCCTTTATTTTTATGTGTTCCTAAAGATCATCCGGAAAGTACTTCCCTTGCCAGGGTAACTATCTACTTCCAGTTCTGAATTATGTATACGGGCAATATGTCTCACAATCGAAAGACCCAGGCCCGTTCCGCCAACATCACGAGTACGTCCTTTATCCACCCGGTAAAAACGCTCAAATATTCTTCCCAGGTGCTCGAGCTCAATACCAAGACCATTATCTATAACTTCAATGATGATCTTTTTCTTTTTGGAAAAACAACGCAAGGTTACTTGGCCACCTTCATCTGAATACTTCAGGGCATTGTCAAGCAGGTTGCCCAGGGCATGGTTCATCAACTTTTTATTCACATTTAATTGAGTCTCTGGCTCGAGATCCTTGAGTATTTCAATGTGTCGCTGGGTAGTTAATACTTGGAAATCTTGAATTGCGCCTTCAAATAGTTCGTTTACAGAAGTCAGCTCGAAATATTGGTCATCCCCCTCAGATATTTCCTCTATTCTTGATAGCTCAAGAAGATCATCTACGATCTGACCAAGACGATCTGCATGCTTAGCAATAATAGATAAAAATCGTTCTGCATTCTCCTTATCATACAGTGCCCCCTCTTGAAGGGTTTCAACGTAACCTTGAATGGATGTGATGGGCGTTTTTAGCTCATGTGACACATTGGCAACAAAATCACGTCTTACACCCTCAAGTTTTTGAATCTGTGTAAGATCTGTGAGAACAATAACAGCACCTGCAATTGCACCTTTTTTAGCAGGCATCCTGCTACCGATCACATTCAAGATTCGATCTTCCGGCTCATAAATTTGGACGCGGCACTGCTGATTCTTTTTGCTCTCATATACTCTGGACACAAAGTTATTGAGTTCTGCGTGCCTAATGATTTCGTAAAGAGGACGGTTTAAAATATTTTTTGGTTTAAGCCCAAACATCTCCGCAGCGGCTCGATTTATCGACAGCACCACTCCTTTAGGATCGAGGGCAATAACTCCTTCTGTCATACTACTCAGAATTGCTATTTGCTCATTTTTTTGCTGGGTGACTGTTCTAATACGATCAAATATCTGTTCAGCCATCTCGTTTAATGATCGGGCTAAGCTCCCCAGCTCATGAATATCAGATTCCGGGACCCTCAATTTCAATTTACCCCTGGCAAAGCGTTTTGCCCCGACTTCCATAATCTGAATTGGTTTTGTAATCAATCTGGAGATATACCAATTTAAAGCGCCAATCAGAATGATCACTCCTATCCCAATCAGAATGAGATCAACTTTTAGTGACCCTAAGATTTCCTCTAAGGCCAGCGTTGAAAATGATAATCGTATGATTAGTTTCTCTTCACCGCTACCAATCAATTTTGCATAATACAGATGTTCTTGTTCAAGAGTATAGCTATGCCTTTGACTCAAGCCTTCCCCACTTGCCAAGGCTTCAATCACTTCCGGTCGGTCACCATGGTTATCCATGTTGGCAGGTTTCTCTTCAGAGTCTGCCAGAACCAGCCCCAGGGTATCGATAATGGTAACCCGTGTTCGGGTTGCCAACCCAATTCTAAGACAAAGTTTCTGGAAAGATTCCGTATCGGAGTCTCCCGAGCGTATAATTACTTCCTTGAGTAATTCAGCTCTGGCCTCCAAATTGTGTATCTTTTGCTCAAAGTAGAATTTTTCAATCGCCCTTGAGGAAAAAAAGATAATCAGGAGGATTGCCACTATCGCAATAAAGATATACGATGTAAATAAATGGGTGACCAATTTTTGCTTTTTCAAGCATCAATCCTTTATGGTTATTGATAGGGGTTATATATTAATATTTATTTGAGTAAATCGAACAGCAAGATAAAGCTTATTCGTTATCACCGAGTTCTACAAAGCGGTAACCGACACCACGAACGGTTTTAATAGAGTCGCCAATTTTTCCTAATTTCTTGCGTAAGCCAACAACTTGAAAATCTACGGATCGTTCTGTTACAGGATAATTATCCCCCCTGACAGCATCAATGATCTGCGCACGAGTAAAGACCCAGTTTGGATTGGAAGCCAAAAAATAGAGAATTTGAAACTCTGTATTGGTAAGTGTTATAGATATGCCAGAAATTAGAACCTCTCTACGACCTTTATGTATGAATAGATTTTCATACTCCAGAACACCATCACCCCCTTTTGAACCCGTCGTTCTGCGGACATTTGCTTTGACGCGAGCAGTGAGGATTCCAGGGCTGAAGGGCTTCGTTATATAATCATCGGCACCAATCTCAAGTCCCCGAACAATATCGGCTTCCTCACCCCTGGCAGTTAGCATGATGATACAGATATCTTCTGTGCGTGCATCGTTCTTCAAGATACGGCATACATCAAGACCATCGATACCTGGAAGCATTAGATCCAGAACGATGAGAGCCGGGTGTTCTTCACGAGCTAGTTCAAGTGCTCTTTCGCCTGTCTCCGCCCCCAAGGTATCAAATCCGGTCTTATTTAAATTATACCGGACCAGTTCCCGAATATCTTCCTCATCGTCAACCACAATGATCAGATTATTATTACGTTCGCTCATATGTAAAAACCTAAGATAGTGTGTTAGATTTCAATGAGGATTCTATTGATTTAACAATTTATTTATTGTTTTTATAAGAATATCAGCAGCTTGGCGTACTTGAATTTCTTCACTAAAGCGACCCAGAGATATTCTTAAAGTCCCTAATTGATAGTTCAAGGGTACTCCCATAGCCTCAAGAACACCGGAACCCTTTTCCTCACCGCTATGGCAGGCTGCTCCGGCAGATATCATGACATGGTCCAGCTCAGCCAGAATATCCAGAGCATTCAAATCATCAAAACTGACACTCAAAGTATTTGGCAATCGTGGAGCTGAGGCAGCATTGACTCGCATTTTGGGAAAAGCCTGCTTTAATCTTAATTGAAGATTATCTCGCAAACTCTCAATTTGACTAATCTCCTTCTCAAGTGCCAGATCAGCAAGTTCTGCAGCTTTGCCCAATCCAACAATTTGAGCCACATTTTCAGTACCAGCCCGGCGTCCCAGCTCATGATCAGCACCATGGATAAGTGGTTCCAGTTCAACTCCCTGCTTTACATACAGGACCCCAACCCCTTTGGGAGCATAGAATTTGTGACCCGCCAGACTAAGCAGATCACAGGCTAACTCATCTGTAT
>JAUVKO010000185.1 GCA_030596225.1 Fidelibacterota bacterium | reverse complement strand
CAGTCGTCCCGCTCTGGCATAGCCCACACGCAGACGTCTCTGTATCATACTCACTGAACCTTGCTGGTGCAAAACAACCAAGCGGTAGGCATCATCAAAAAGAGGATCACGCTCACCTCCGCCTTCTGTACCGGCAATTGTAGGATCCTGTTCATCAATAACAGCGGGTAAAAGCTCTTCTTCCGGTTTTGGCTGTGCTTCGATATGATCAAGAACATCTTCAATTTCTTCCAGAGTCACGAATGCATTGTGCAAACGAACCGGGGCTGGTGCTCCAGGAGCTAAGAATAGCATATCGCCTCTTCCCAATAGTTTTTCAGCACCATTCTGATCAAGAATAGTTCGCGAATCATTCTTCTGAGCAACTTTAAAGGCTATTCTAGTAGGAAAATTAGCTTTAATCACACCGGTTATCACATCAACAGAGGGTCTTTGAGTTGCAATGACCAAATGAATACCTACGGCACGAGCCATCTGAGCCAGACGGGCAATGGGTTCTTCGATCTCTTTTCCGGCTGTGATCATAAGATCAGCAAGCTCATCCACCAGAACAATGATATATGGCAAGGGGTCAAAGCCATCTTTACCGGTGGCACGTTCGTTATATTGGTCAATATTCCGAACTGTTTTTTTAGAAAGGAGATTGTAGCGATTCTCCATCTCCAACTCAGCTGATCGGAGAGCATGAACTGCATTCTTGGGAGTTGTAATCACATATTCATCAATGGACTCACTGGTAATGAGATGATATCCTCGAAGTCGCTTATAAGTTGATAATTCCAATTTTTTGGGATCTATCATGATGAATTTGACCTGATCCGGTCGCGCTCGGTATAAGATCGATGTAATAATTGTGTTGATACATACTGATTTACCCGAACCGGTGGCACCGGCTACCAATAAGTGAGGCATTTTTGCCAGATCGGCAACAAATATCTCTCCTGCTGTGGTTTTACCCAAGGCAATAGTCAATATTGAGGAAGGTTCTGAAAATTTTGGAGAATTGATCCCACTTTTAAAGTATACAATCTCCGGCTCATCATTAGGTAGTTCAATCCCCACTGAATTCTTTCCGGGAATGGGTGCAATAATACGCACACTCTGAGCTTCCATGACACGGGCAATATCATCAGATAAATTGGCGATCTTAGCCACGCGAATACCGGGTCCCGGCTCAACTTCATAACGGGTAATCACCGGACCAGGAGCTATGTTGGTGACGCGACCCTCGACTCCGAAGGTTTCCAGGGTCTGAATCAAGAGCTCTGCCTTACGCAGGAGAACATCCTTGGATTGTTCCACTGAGATCGGAGGTGGTTCCATTAGCAGGTCTACTGAAGGAAGCTTATATTCCCGTTTGGGCACTCGCTTCAAGGTTTCATCATAGTCGACCTCATCTTCAACAATGGCAGCTTCGATCTCGATCTCATTGGGTCTTAGTATTGTCTGCTCAGCCTTACCCAGATTTTTTGGTAAGGTTTCTTCCTGCTGAATGGGTGGTGGTTCAGGCTGCTTAACTGGAAGTGGAGGAACCGGAGTTTTGGCCACAGGCATCTCTTCCCTCTGTATCGGTGCTTGAGCTCGAGCTTTAAGGTCTTTAGCTTTAGCACGTTGCCTGGCAGCGCTGCTAAACTTATTCCGGATCTCTGAAAGGCGGTCCTCAACCCATTCGTTAAGCTTACGGAATGAAAACCCTCTCCAGGCCTGCACCATTACCAAAGCTATGGCAACCAGAATTATTATAGATCCGGGAAAACCTAAAAAATCGTTTAGAAGCTGAGCTATATTTACTGAGAGAAAACCTGCATGTCGAAAAAGTTGCTCTCCGGACATTCCAATTTTATCGGCGATAAGACTGAAAAGAGTGATGATAATAATGGTAATACTTAAGCTGTAACCAGTAAACCTGAATACTGGTTGAAATTCTTTTTCTGCAAAGATGACGTAGCCCCAGATCATGATAAGTGTCGCAATGACAAGGGAACCCCATCCGATGAACATCTTAAAAAGTATATATGAAATAAAAATGCCCACATAGCCCATCCAGTTATTGAAATGAACTCCCGGCATGATGCTCAATTCCTCAGTGGGTTCGTGACTGACCAAACTAAGGAGAACAAACAGACCCACTACCATGGTCAGGATACCTAAGATCTCCCGACTTTTTTCTTCCAAAGTGATGCTTTTTTTTCTAGTAGCCATGCTTAACTGGTCTTTTTCTTGATAAAGGGTGGTTTTACTATCTGGATAGCCAATCGTCGGCCTCGAATATCAATCTCCAACTCTGTATTCACTTTATGGTAGGGTTTATCGATATAAGCTAAACCAATACCTTTTTTCAGTGTCGGGCTCTGTCCCCCACTGGTAACGGTACCAACCTGTTCCTCTCCTGTAAAGATCTTATAACCGTGTCGGGGTAAACCACGATCCAACATCTCGAAGGCAACTAAAAATCGCTTTATTCCAGCTTCTTTTTGTTTTAGTATGGCATCACGTCCCAGGAAATCGCCATGGTCCAAATCCATCGCCCAGCTTAAGCGAGCTTCCAGAGGTGTAGTGGTTTCATCAATATCATTGCCATAAAGACAGAATTTCATTTCCAAACGGAGTGTATCGCGGGCACCTAATCCAATAGGTGCCAATTCATACGCTTCACCAGCAGTCATCAGCGATTTCCAGAGCTGCTCTGAGTCCTTGGGATCATGATAAAGCTCATATCCAAGTTCACCGGTATAACCTGTTCGGGAAACGATCATAGTCAACCCATCGACTTCTCCAATCCCGAAATGATAAAATTCAAGTGCATCCAGATTTGCGTTTGTGATCTTATCTAAAATATGTTTTGATTGAGGTCCTTGAAGGGCAAGCAGTGCTATCCCATCAGACGCATTAGTAAGTTGAACATCAAAATTCTCAGCAATAGCTGATAAATGAACCCAATCCTTGTCAAGATTAGAAGCATTTACAACCAGAAGGAAGCGATCAGCGAAGCGATAAATAAGCAAATCGTCTACAATTCCACCATCTTCTAGACACATGCAGGAGTATTGAACCTGTCCCTTAGTCAGAGATGCTACATTATTAACAGTTGCATATTCAACAAATTCCAGTGCTTGCGGACCTTCCACCCAAAATTCCCCCATGTGGGAAACATCAAAAAGTCCTGCCTGATTCCTGACTCGCTCATGTCCAGCCATAATACCCTCGTACTGTACAGGCATTTCATACCCGGCGAAAGGCACCATTTTAGCGTTCAGAGATTTATGAATAGTATTAAAAGCAGTTAGCTTCATCTATGGTAATCCTTACCCAAATAATTCATCTTTGAATCTAATGGGGATAATAGAAGGTCAAAATTGAAAATATGCTTACGAAGGCTTGATTTGGGTCTTCCTTAAATTAATAGTGCTAGTTATATTATTAAAAAAGGAACCTATTTTGACTCTCATTCGGCTTTTCCTCGCAATAATTTCTGTCACAAGCATCGCCTGGCCACAAATGACAGACTCCACTGCTTTGAGTTTCGCCTGGCTCACAGATATTCATCTTGGAGCAACAACAGGAGAAGAGAACCTGCGAACTGCCGTTAATGATCTAAAAAATGAAAAGATCGCATCATTCGCAATAGTCTCAGGTGATATAACTGAGATGGATACAGATCAATATTTAAGTCTGGCGAAAACCTTGCTGGACAGCATGGATATTCCTTATTACATCATTCCCGGAAATCATGATACCAAATGGTCATCCTCAGGAGGATCCCTGTTCAAACAATTATGGGGAGCTGATCGATTTAATATTGAAATTGGTGAATACCGCTTCATTGGTCTGCACCAAGGTCCAGTACTGCGTATGGGTAATGGGTATATGAATCCTGATGATATTGCCTGGGCAGATTCCATCCTCCAGTCTCTACCCGATCCCAGACAAAAGATCTTTATAGTGATGCATTACCCGCTAAACCCGTCAGTGGACAATTGGTACGCGTTGAGGGATGTGATCCGGCCTTTTAACATTCAGGCTGTCCTCCATGGTCATGGACATGCCAATAAGGTGCGATCCTTTGAGGGAATACCGGGAATCATGAGCCGATCAACGCTTAAAAGAAATGATCAACCAACAGGCTATACCCTGGTTCACCTTTTCCCGGAACAAGCTGAATTCTACGAAAGAATTCCAGATGCAGATAGTCTCCACCTCTGGTACACCCTCCCTCTCATTGATCGAGACACTCGTGACTCTCTACTCCTGCCTATGCCTGATTATTCTGAAAATGATTCATCCGGTGTAACAATTACCTGGCAAGTTTCAACAGGTTCCATCATTACCTCTAATCCGGTTATTCAAGGAGGCAAAGTGTTTGTTAGCAACACTGGTGGAAATATTCTGGCTCTGGATCTTACAAACGGTAACCAACTTTGGAATTGGCGTGGCAAGGGTGCTATTCATTCTACGCCAGCGATAAGAGGAACTCGTTTAGTTTTTGGATCTGTTGATTCAACCATTACCTGTTTGTCGACAAAGAATGGTAAGCAAAAATGGCAAATAATGACTTCTGGCCCGGTCTTGGGTTCTCCACTCATCCATAAAAACAGAGTTTTCATTGGAAGTGGCGATGGAGTACTCCGATCATTGAACCTGCGAAATGGTAGGATCAAATGGGAGTATTCGCAGATCGAAGGATATATTGAGACTCGCCC
>JAUVKO010000202.1 GCA_030596225.1 Fidelibacterota bacterium | reverse complement strand
AAGTCTGCCAGCGGGATACTGATCAGCTTCCAGCCGGTTTCAGTATTATCACTGTACTTGGTCCGGCCCGCTATGTAATCATTACGATCTGTCAAATCCACATCGATAGTGAAATAAGCATTTTTTGAATCCAGCGCGCCGTCATTATTTAAATCTTCTGTATTGGGGTAAGTTCCACCTTCGATTTGCAGGTTCCCTTCTGTCCCGTTGATGTGGCGGTAATCAATAGGGTTGGTATTGGGATCAAACTCGTAACGGTCCCATGAAGGATGGTGATAACCGTAGAGAACGGTATCCTCCGGGGTGGTGTATATTAGACCATCAATACCAAGATCTTCCTCTTCCACTACAAAACCATCACCGGATGGAAAAACTTGTGAGGGTATATCCTCAGTATCTGGTTTGTTGCCAAAACCCTTGGTAACGGTTTCATCCAGGATGTTAACCTGCCACCTCTGACCATCTTCTTGTTGATCTTCACTAATATAACCCAGATCGATATGCAGCCTTCCAAGGTCACCCTTGACCCACATTTCCAAAAATTTAGATTCACTTTGATCATAATAACCTGACGACAGAGAACGCATGATCCCTCCCCAGGCATCCCCAGCGGGTTCTCCAGCGCGCACCGAGAAGGAAGAATCCGGAATCACATTGAGTTTCAGAATATCAGTAACATCGTTTTGCGCCTGAGCGCTGGTTTCCTTGTTGGGCCAAATCCGCTTTGTGAGAATGCGATTGTATGGATTGTACCAGTAGGTGAAAGCACGTTCCCGGTTTCCCCGATCAGATCCATCTGCCGGGATGGAGGCCAGGCCCCAGGCTCCACGGATAATACTTAACTGAGCAACCCGTCGGCTACCTTCAAAATCATCCAGATAAGCTACCCCGAAATCTCCCAACTCTTCATTGACAGAAGTATTTGGATTAGGAATAACTTGAGCAATTTCTCCACTAACTGTAATATTTGATCTTGAATCAGTTTTGATCAGGGGCATCCAATCCAGCCCGCGGGTAAGCCAGGGAAGATCACGTGTAATCTTGGTGTTGAGATCCCAGATGAAATTTTCCATGGGTTCTTTACCAACCCGAACCTTTTCATCAATACTGCTTTTAGAAAAGTAGATGGCGCTCAAGCCGATGAATGAATTCTTGTTTTCGCCAAACTTTATCTCTGCCCGGGATCCCAGGATAACCTTTTTGTCTAGTTGGAAAAATTCATTCAGCTCGTATTTAATCTCCAGGTTGGCTCCCGGTGCCAAAGCAGCCTCATTTAGAATGATGAGCTGACCTGTGAAATAATCGATAGTATAATCCTTGGAAGGACCTCTTATGAGAAGCACTCCATTGAGAGTTATTTCCTCTGAACCTTCGATGACGTTAAAACCCAGGTTAAAAGTGGAACTTTGGTTAGCATAAGTGACATGCATTCGAAACTTACTATCTTTGTTATAATCGGAAATTCCCGGGGCATTGTCATAAAAGGAAGTGCTCTGGTATTCGGGATAATCAACCAGATTGGGATTTCCTCCAATATTCAGAGGCTGTCCCTCGGAGTTGGTCATCCAAATAGGTTGATCTACAACAACAGTATCGGCTCTAAAAGGAATTAAGTAAGGCATGATGAGTTCACCCCGCCTGAAATTAAGAATGTTTTCATAATCCAGATCGATGATCCCATCAGGATCAGGGTCAGTATCGACACCCTTGCGATCCAGGCCAAATAGTTGCAGAAAGGGTGTCCCATCATCAGCCAATTCAGATTCATCGCCACCAAGGCTGCGGCGAATTTTCAGATCGAACCCCTCTTTATTGATGGATGTGGTTTTAAGATAAAAAACATTTTTCCATTCCAGATCCCAGGAAGGATCTCCCGGCAGAGCATCATCAGGTTTGATCAGTTTTAAAATGAGAGTGTCAGCAATACCGGGTGTTCCCAGGGCGATATCATTCCCCTCCTGATAGGATCTGACATCTCCGAACAAAGGATCATATTCCGGGACGATTAAATTGGTTTGATCCATGCCTTCGGGGAGCATAAATGTATCCCGGTAAGCAATGGCTAGCACCTCATTGCTTTGAATGGGAGTATTCATGCGGATCACACCCAGGTCCTCATACATGATGAAGTCTTCGTCTGGACCCTGTTTTAGCTGTATGACCTGTCGACTGGTGGAGGGTTCCGGGTCAGTTTCAGGGAGATCATAGATCATAGCGTAATTGCTTATCTCATCTCCCTGATTATAGGAGGTGTACTTATAAACCCGAATGGTCTGAACGCTTCGACCGGTGAGACGATATTGTCCTTGCTCATTAAGAGGATAGGATTTTCTACGGTAAAAGTGGTTAACATAAAAGTAGGTATTGCGTCGCCGATTGTAATCATCGATAGTCAACTCAGATGATTCCGAATTTCCGTTAAGAGAGATCTTCTCCTTGCGACCCCGTTCCAGAGAAGCAATGGCAGTAATGTCAACGGGTCCCATCTTGGCCAGGGCTTTTAAGCCAAACAGACCATTGTTTTGACCGGAGAACATAGCCAGTTTGGTTCCGGGAAGACTAAGTGAGATATTTCCGGCCTCGACACGTTGGATGATCTCATCCTCATTACCGTTATAGAAGATCTCCATATTATTCTCAAAGTCAAAATCACGTTCACTGTCTTGATCTACCTGGATACTGATCCGGTCGCCAATTTTACCCTCGATCTTGAAAGCTTGTTTTTGTTCGATCTGAAAGGTGTTGGATTGATTCTGATTATTGACATTGGTGGTCTTAGTGCGATCCTCACTGCGGAGCTTACCGGTAATATTCACATTACCCCGGACACGCAGAGACACCCGTTGTCCGGCAATATCAGCACCAATTAACTCAATTGATTGGGAACGACCGCTATCTTCTATGGCTTGTAAGCGCCCAGTGGCAATTTTTCTAAAAAGAGTGGTTGCTTTATGATCAAGCCTTAAACGAACATAATCATCGATAGTAATGACAGTAGGTATCCCAAAGGGTTTCCCGTCCATGGTTTGAGCTAAGGTGAAATAAGTTATTGTACTGTCCGACTGGAAAGTGGTTTTAATAGAGTTCAGTTTCAGCTCACTCATGGGTGATGCAAGAAATAGAGAAGTATCGCTGAAAAACAGCCCTTGCTTTGCCTGACTGAAAAGTGGTGTGCTGGCCGGCTGATAGAATTTAGCGGAGATTGGGAAGCTATTACCTGCTGGACGAGCTTCATCAGTCTGACCAAATGCTGATGGCCAGAGGACAAATAGGGATAATATGAGTTTTGCAATCGTTCTCACGTTAGTTGATTTAAGCCCGGTTTTATCCATTAAGGATGAGGAGGAAGATTAGCGTTGGGTTCTAATTATTGAAGCTCCGCTTTAAAAACCAAATTTGTTTGATTTAATTTATTTAAAAGCTTCTCAAAAGCCCTCTTTCGATGGCTTAATTGATTCTTTTCTACTAAGGTCATTTGAGCATAAGTCTTCTCTTTTTCAGAGACGTAGAAGATGGGGTCATAACCAAAACCGGATTCACCCTGCCGTGTAGTGGTAATGAAGCCAGGCACTTCTCCCTGTGCTGAGAGGCTGACATCGCCATCATAAAAAACGGCAACAGTTTGAAATTGCGCTTGTCGCTTGTCTTCCGGCACGCCTTGCATCTCATCCAGCATTTTCCGGACGTTCTGATCGTAACTAGCATTTTCACTGGCATATCTGGCAGCATGGACACCTGGCTCGCCATTTAGTGCATCAACAGCTAAGCCTGTGTCGTCAGCAACAGTGGGTAGCCCACAATGAGCATAGCTGGCCTTAGCTTTTATGAGAGCATTGGCTTCAAGCGTGTCACCATCTTCGATAATCTCACTGATCTCAGGATAGTCAAGTAGAGACACTACTTCCAGGTCATAAGATTCAAGGAGTTTGGTCAACTCTTCAACTTTGTGTGCGTTCTGTGTAGCCAATAACAATTTCATGTTTTCAATTTACCATTTTAGCGGGAAAATGTTCCCCTTTTTCATTCCCAAGTTTATGGGATGAATAAATAGCGGCCAAAAGTAGCTGACAAGCCTTCCTCAGTCAATGCCTTAATACCAATTGTACTTCAAAAGAGTCTATATGAATTCAAAAGATTTTTCTGTTTTACAATCTTTAAATTTTAAGCATAGCTTGAGCTATGGTTGGAATTTTAAGAGCAGTAAAACTGGAAAAGGTGAAGAATGCATAGATTGTTTTGAGGTGTAAT
>JAUVKO010000171.1 GCA_030596225.1 Fidelibacterota bacterium | reverse complement strand
AGCTCGGCTTGCTCTTTTTCGCTGTTCAGCAACTGATCTTTTAAAGCATTATCTTCACGTACTGTTTTCCCGCGAGGGCGAGTGCCTTTAATGGGCTCTGTGGTCAGTGTTCCAGCATCATAATAGAGAAACAATTCCGGTGACAAGGAATGAATGGCAAGATCATCATATTCAAAATAGGCAGCATGGGCGGCCGGATGGCGTTGGATTAATTCAGAGTATAGTTTTCTTGAAGGCTCCGGGGTTTCCGCCTCAAGTTGCTGGGTGTAATTGATCTGATAGAAGTCACCGGCCCGGATGTAATCATGAATGACCCCGATATTTCGCTCATATTGATCTTGCTGAACCGTAGGGGTGAAACGTATTGAATGATTGTAAGCTGTGCTTCTAACCGGCTTCGTCAGGGAATCCTCGATTTGCTTTCGGTACTGTGGATCACGACTGACTATCTGGATCTCATCCTGACCGATCTCCAACCAACTTTCATAAGCATGGAAAACTGCTAACGGATAATGCATAGAATGTCGAGATTGAATATTATGCAGCAGAAGTCCCAGATCATAGCTGAGGAAACCACAACATAGTTTATCCTGATTATCATGGAGAAAAGTAGAGAGTTCACCAATTTTCCGTGAGTCATCCAGAATGAAAGTATTTGCGGGGTTAAAGGCGAGTAGTCGTCGCCAGTTTGCCTTACCCATTCCATCACTCCGGAATACCAGAGATGCTGTTCTTGGGAGCCTGGGCCAAAGGTCTCCCCATTTATTGAGTGCTAGCTTAGCTTTTAGAATACTCATCAGAGCGCTAGAAAATTATTAATGATCTGATCACCAACAAAAATCATAAGAAAGGACTCAGGGTGAAATTGCAGGCCAAAAAGGGGGAGGGAATTATGCTCAATAGACATGATATCTCCGAATTCATCCTGAGAAGTAGCAGTAAATCCGGTAGGAACTGCATCTATAACCAATGAATGGTAGCGGGCTGCCGCAAACTTCTCAGGTATACCTGACATCAATGTCGAACCATTTTGAGTAATGGTGGTGGTCTTTCCAAAAAACAGACGCTTGGCAGAGCTGACTTTTTGACCGAAAGCTGCCGCGAGACATTGATGCCCCAAACAAATCCCTAAGATAGGTGTCGTTTGGTGAAATGAATGGATCACAGGAATACAGATCCCAGAATCCAGAGGGGTTTTAGGACCTGGACTGATGATGATCTTTTCCGGATTGAGATCATGTATCTGATCAAGTGCAAGTTCGTCATTGCTGATGACATGGACATTACCACCAAGTCGTGATACCTGTTGATAGAGATTGTAGGTGAATGAATCGTAATTATCGATGAGCAGGATCATGAGCTGAAAATATGATGAGCTATGTAGTATGGAATCAAAATATTCAGTTTTCACGTACCCTGGGTCGAAATATTACCCGCGTGAATTCAGCCATATTTACCAATAAATGATTGCTTGGAATTTCTACTTGTTAATATCAAATTATAATGAAAATCAAACCATCTATCATGCAATGTACACGAGAAAAACAAGTTGAGAGCATAATTTGTGCTGCCTGTATGGTAAAGGGGGCAATATGACAAATATTTCATGGATTCGACGCTATTTACAGGGAGCTAATTGGCTGCTTGTAATCTATTTGTCAGTCATGATCAGTGGCTGTAGTTTTCGGCCGGCTGAACTTTCTCCGGAGGAGGCCCGAATTCTGCAAACCCGGGAATTTAATGGGACTCCTGAAGATATTGCCAAAGCAGTGATCGTCGTACTCCAGGGGATGCATTACACCCTTGGTGATGTTGACATGGGATTAGGAATTATCACTGCCGAGCGTTTGTCTGAGAGGCGTCTTGCTCCTATCAGTCGGGAAGCAATTACTGAAACGGAAATTGAAGATGGCGTTAAGACATTTTTCATCATCGCCGGAGTCGCAGTAGTAATCGGCTTTATCCTGGCTTTAGTATTTGGTGATTCCGAAGATGATGAAGAAGACAAAGACGACGAAGATGAGAGGAAAACTCGGAGATATCGTTCCCATCGTCACCGCCCATCACATGTCTATGTAGATTCTGATAACTATGGTTCAGATTCATACAAATATAATATGACAATTACTATGGAAGAGATCTCTTTCCAGCAAACACGTGTACGCGTTACGGTTCAGGGGCAGCATTTGGAGGGGATGAGCGTAAGAGAATCCGGTCCTGTCCAGGCTCAACAATTCTATATTGATTTTTTTAACCGTCTGCAAACTGAACTTAACCTTATGGGGGGATAGCATTGACAACCGCTACCAGTATTCAAAAATGGAAATTTAACTAAGAATTTTGTTATGAATGGTGTGAAGTATATCATACCATGTTGACTAGATGTCTTGAACAGTTGTTGCATAATTCAACATTTGCACTAATTTTGTAGTATTCAAAAAAACGGGAAAATGAGGTTCTCGAAGGGAGAGCGTGACTCAATTTTTGTGTATGACCTAATTGATCTTGGAAAATATGCAGTATTGAATTGGCATTCACTTTACAATAAATTACTTGTCTGAAATATTGTGTAATATCCGGTCGCATATCGTTAGGACCATAATCTTGTTAAGGAGAAATATGAAAAAGATAAATTGGGTGCACATCATTATATCCACCATTTTGATTATTACTGTTTTTTGGTCTTGTTCCAGTAATCCTTATGTACACAAAATCCCGAAAGAGCAATATGTGGTCATGTTATCTCTGGACGGCTGTCGTTGGGATTATCCCCAAATGGCTGATATGCATAATCTCGAGTCTATTGCCCGCAGTGGTGTAAAGCTGGAATCTTTGCAGCCCTGTTTTCCCAGCAAGACATTTCCTAACCACTACAGTATGGCTACAGGTCTCTATCCTGATCATCATGGCATTGTTCAGAATTCGTTTTATGATCCGGAAATGGACGCCTATTATAAGATTAGTGATCGGGAAGCTGTAGAGAATGGAGAGTTTTATGGCGGTGAACCAATTTGGGTGACTGCAGAGCAACAAGGTTTAAAAACAGCCTCTTTTTTCTGGGTCGGCAGTGAAGCGCCTGTCCAGGGTGTTTATCCATCACGCTGGAAGGTATATGATCATCATTTTCCGTATGCTGCCAGAGTAGACACCGTCATCGCATGGTTACAATTGCCCAAGAAAGAGCGTCCCAGACTAATAACCTGGTATTACCCGGAACCTGATGGCGTTGGACATGAGTATAGTCCGGAGAGTCAAGAGGTCATTGATAAAGTGGAATATCTGGACAGCTTAGTCGGCGATTTTTTAAATAAACTCTCACAATTACCCATAGCTGATCAGGTAAACGTTATCGTTACCTCGGATCATGGCATGGCACGCATATCAGGTGATAAAGCCATCTATTTTGATGACTATCTCCAAACTACCTGGCTGGACACGTCCCTGGGGTCAAACCCTGTCTGGATGTTTGATGCCGCAGAGGGCTTTGAAGATTCTGTCTATCTGAATCTTAAAAAAGCACAGCATTTACAGGTATGGAAAAAGGACAGTATTCCTGCTAATCTCCATTACGGGAACAATTCCCGGGTTATGGATGTGGTTGCTACCCCTGATATCAATTGGAGTATTGGCTGGCGCGCGAATGAATTGCCGGCTGACTTCTTGGGTGGTACCCATGGCTACGATCCACATTACAAAGACATGCATGCTATCTTTTATGCAAGCGGACCGGCTTTTAAGATCGGTTATGTTCATCCCACCGTTGAGAATGTAAATATTTATCCCTTAATCGCGAAAATTTTGGATTTGAAACCAGCTGAGACGGATGGGAAACTTGAGAATGTTCAGCGGATGCTTAAACCTAAGATGCTACTCAACGATTAAATATGGCTGATCTGGTTTTTCCGGGAGGACTCTATCTTTTCGCCGGCGTGATTGTACTGCTGGTGACCTTTTATCGCTGGATCAATAAGGATAAGCATTGAGAATAAGTGTAAATAGACCTGTCCTTCGTCTTGTTGTATTGTTCACAATTCTTTTTAGTCTTAATTCATGTTTTCTGACGGATCTCCATCTTCGGGAATACCTGCGTCCGATTCGCAAATTTCTCAACAAAGAGAGAAACTATTGGACAGATAAGATAGAGTATCGGGGGACTTCCGGTACAGAGATAGTGTATTACAAAAATGGCCGACCTGCTCTTGAGCGTATCTTTGATGAAAAGGGTCTGCTTAAAAAAGTGCTCTATCTTGGGCGGGACGGAAGTGCGATTCGGCTGGATTCTCTAGTTTATGCAGACGAAGAACTGATTGCAGGATACTATTTTGCAGAACCGGATCATAAGCTGATACTACACTTTCAGAGCTATAAACAACAAAATCAATTAAGTCAGCGCTCCTGGTTTGGGAGCTTTGGAGAATTACTCAGCCGCGAATTCTTTCTGTTTGATCGCAAGGGTCGTCGCCACAGACGCATGATCTTTGATGGCAATGACTCGCTCCTGTATTCCGAGACCTTCAAAAGCGGAACAGATCAGCTTGACATTCAGAATACTTACTTCATCGATGGAAATGTGGCCAGCCAGGTTCGCTATGGAAAAAAGGGGGCGGCATTCCACTATGATTTTGATCTATCAGGCAAGATAACCCGAATCTCTCAATTGTCTGAGGGAGGCAAACCAATATGGTCAAGCGATTTATTCTATGATCGTCACGGCTCGCTTGAGAGTGGCAATTTTAGTACAAATGGTCGTTTCCTGTTTACCTATCTGGGTGACCTTGAATTTAATCAACAATCTCTACAATCCTGGAAGCACCCAACCCAACCCGGGCATACAGATCGCATTCTCAAATATGGCCATCGGGACCCCTTTAACATTAAAAGCATTGTAGATGAGCATGGTATCCAGACCCTGGAATACCGCTTAGCTGAAAGTGGTGCTATGTTCAAGCGAAGTGTACTTGATGATTTGAATCGACCTATTGCAGACACCCTGTAT
>JAUVKO010000255.1 GCA_030596225.1 Fidelibacterota bacterium | reverse complement strand
ATCTATGGCAAAACGATTCAAGTGTGGATGGGTTTCATCCAGATCCGGGTCCTGGGTCAAACTTATATTATGCGGTTCTATCCAAGTTGCACCATTATCAAGAGAATAAGATCCCATTAGATCAATGTAGGAGAAAAAACTCTCCCCTATTGTCACCGTATCAGAGACAGAGTAGTACACCGCATACAAAGCATCTTCAATATTAAGGTCATAGGCGACGTTAACTACATTTCCCTGCCAATCAGGGCTGTCCACTAACCAACCCAACTGCATACTGGCCATAAAACTAATCTCCGGTACAAATGGAACGGGGTTATCTCCCGTAGAACCGGTGAAAGCATCAGAAGGGGCGTAAAAGTGATATAAACCATTTTTATCTGACCAACCAGGATAAACACCATTATCTCCACCCGGCAGAACACCTGCTATAATGTGCAAAGCACCACCTTCATCAGCCAGCACTTCCATATCATAGCCAATAAAGGGGGTCCAACCCTCCGGAAGGTGAGCCCAGGCTGAGTCAGCATCTGAGTCAGGAATACTATCGGGAAACACATCCCAGAAATAGTTATTCAATATTTCGTCAGGAATCGTGTACCAACCGCTCCAGGTTTCCCCATAGTCAATTGTTTTTTTTGCGAAAAGGGTATGATTGGCGATAACCAGTGAATCATTCCAATAGGAAGAAAGCACGTAGTAACCTGTGCCGTCAGAGTTAATATCCATATTTCCATTGGCAGTATAATTAGCATCATCTTCAAAAAGAAAATCACGGGCATTTTGAGCAATGGTGTAGGCGGTAGACATGGTTAGTTTGGTACCGTCCCACACCCCATTTGATTGTGTGCGAAAATGAATCCGATTTTTATCCCCGGACCAATCAGAGACGATCACATTAATAATAAAATTCCCATCAGCATCAACATTTTTAGTTGGTACAACCACCCAAGAGTCATTTTCTAAAGGACTGGAATGAATATCAATTGGAGGATAGAAAAAGCCTCCACCATATTGGAACTCATCAAAACTGTAGTAAGCACGCCCTTCATACTCACCACCCCCACCACTGTATTCATTCCATAGGACAATTGGATAGGACTCAGCAGCCAATGCTGAGGGATAGCGACCCATGGTGTTCAGACCGAAATTGACATTTGAGTAAGTGGCCCAGTTGACACCACCATCTTCTGATGAGGCCATACCGATAGCCCCAGTAGCCACACCATCGGTATATTGACGATAAGCCATGATAATTTGATCATTATTATAAGGATTTACAGAAATTGGATTTGTCTCAGAAACCAACATACCATAACCATTTTGAGAAGAATCCACGAGAATACCATTGCTCTCAAGCAAAGTCGTTCTGTTGCCGACTTGTCCCAGGTCAGGAATAATATCTACACCTTCTGGTTCATATAGTTTCTGCATGGCTGCCGGCACTACGTCGGTGGCCTTATGAATGTTTGCACCATAAATGCCTATTGTAAAAGCAGCGATAAAGACAATCAAAGCCAACTTTCTCATATTTCTTCCTTTCACTAAGGTTAAATCTATTTTACTCTAAATAGAGTAATTAATATCGTAATCTACACTGCTTCATGTTGCAAGTTCAATCATGAACCTCAAGATGTGCAAACACTATATATATATTCAATGCTAATTAGCCAAAGACCATTTGTGTCACAACTACAGCAGCAATGATACCTGCCAGATCTGCAGTGAGGGCAGCCGGTAAAGCATGCCGTGTTATTTTGACTCCTACAGACCCGAAATATACAGCGAGAATGTAAAAAGTTGTCTCAGTGGATCCTTCCATGATTGCAGCCATCCGGGCCGGGATAGAATCAGGACCGTAAGTATTGATAAGTTCTGATACAATACCAATGGCTCCACTTCCGCTTAGCGGACGCATCAATGCCATGGGGATAACTTCACCGGGCATACCAATCCAGGAGGTGAGCGGGGCTAATAATCCTGTGATCAGATCCAGAGCGCCTGATGACCGAAAGGACCCAATGGCGACCAGGATAGCCACAAGAAAAGGAATAATGCGAACAGCAACCGTAAATCCTTCCTTAGCACCTTCCGTGAAAACCTCATACACTTTTACTTTTTTATACCAACCATGACCAACAATAGCCAGGATCAACAGTGGGATAGCGATGGCAGATACGCCATTAATAACTCCTTGAAACATATCAGACCTCCTCCCGCTCTCCCGCCAGGGGCGGGGCTTCCGGTACTATGATCTGATACCTGGGAAGTTTCTGAAGCAGTTTGATCATAATGATTGCCACTGTGGTGCTTACTCCTGTAGCCAGGATGACCGGTCCAATGATCTCAGCAGGGTTAGATGCATTAGCTGCAGCTCTAATTCCGATTACGGTAGCAGGGATAAAAGTTACAGAGGATGTATTTAAAGCCATGAACGTCGCCATGGCATTGGTGGCAGTATCTTTCACTTTGTTCAATTTTTGCAGTTCCTGCATGGCTTCTAATCCCAATGGTGTTGCAGCATTACCCAGCCCAAGCATGTTGGCAGCAATATTCATCACCATGGCACCCATAGCAGGATGTTCCGCCGGGACATCCGGAAAAAGCCTGATCATAACCGGTTTAACAGCTTTGGCAAATATCATTACCAAACCTGATTCTTCAGCAATTTTCATGAGTCCTAACCACAGAGCCATGATTCCTATTAAACCCATAGCCAGATTCACAGAAGCCTTGGCAGAAGCAAACAAACCTTTGGTGAGTTCCGTAAGTGGTGTAAAACTAAGGTTTAACATCAAACCTTCAGTAGTGCTGTAATCAAGTCCTAGACATTGGAAAGCTGCTACCAGAATTCCGCCGCCCATCAATACGATCCAAATGGTATTAATCATGTTGAGATCCCTTCCGTGGCTGTGACCGATTTGTTTCTACTTTGCTTATATTTTTATTGATCATTTTACGCCTGTACCAGCGCACAAAGATGGCAAATATTAAAATTCCTACAACATATCCGATGGCGGCAACTAATGTCATAAATGGCTCCCAGTTGGCCTGTAAACTAATTGAATCAGGATTGAAAGAAATCAGTTATTGATGTATTTGCATACCCTTCATGGTTTTCTTACTTCTATCCAAGACATCATCTTTTTCCACCCTTCTTCTCTCATTGA
>JAUVKO010000030.1 GCA_030596225.1 Fidelibacterota bacterium | reverse complement strand
CTTCGCGTTCATTGGCTGAGAATGCAATACCATTAGTAGAATGCATGGCTAAACCTTCTGAACCGATCTCACTCTTTTCCATCAGATCATCAGCTTCCCAGGCAATACCGGCTGCAGACATGGAATCAAAAACCGGACTGGCAGGATCAGTGACATCATACACAATAACAGCGTGCGATTCCTGCAAGGCAAACACTGCGTACAATTTGCCATCCTGCTCTACGAGAGAACACTCCTCCGGTTCTGTACGTTTTTTTGCTTTCCGGTCATCACGCTGCCAACCATCTGGAAGGTCTTGCTCAATGATGTATGGATTCCCATAAAGAGCACCATCAGGAAGACTCATCATCTGGAAGGTACCATTTCTTTCGTTGGAAATCAGGCCCATCGTTCCATCAGGAGATATAAATAATCCATCTGGTTCTGCTTCGATTGCTTCTTCACCTGCACCACCATCATCAGGTAAATCAACGATAGTTAGGTCAGCATATTCCAGAGGAGCATCTGCAACATCAAAGATTATGATCTGACTGGTTTCCTGTACCGAAACGATAACTGTTCCATCTGAAGATGTTTCACAGTGTTCCGGTTCAGAGTCTTCAGCCCAATCCACAAGATAGTCTTGGATTAAGGTTGCATTAGCCACGCCATTGCTCAGATCAATAATTGCGACACTACCACCATGACGTGTATCCGGTTTACAAGGACGATCTTCGCGATCATCCTCACAGGCAACAATCAGATGTGTTCCGTTTTTGGTAAACGCTGTTCCATCCGGATTATAACCAACTTCTACTTCTTTTACAATGGTACCATCGGAAAGTTTTACAAACATGATCTTTCCCTTGGCACAATCAGTTTCAGCAACACAGACTGCCACATAGTTTTCACCACCGATAACGGGGGAAACATCAATGGATGTCATCTCAGCAGTAGCTGAACCTGGATCCAGATCATAGGTCGATCCGAATGAGAAACTTGATGACGTGTAGTCGATAACTGTTAGTCTACCAATAGCTGATGAGACAAATACTGCTTGATTATCTGAGCCTGGTACCATACGTACGATCTCAGCGTTAGCATCTGTTCCAGCATCTAAAGACATGACTGTCTCGATATCAAAACTATCGTATGTAATTTCGATATCATCTTCTTCCTCACACCCAATAAACATTGCCAATCCGGTGATCAGCATCATGGACATAAGAACTTTGAGGAACTTGTTCATAGTAACACCTTTCTTTTTTTCGTGTAAAACACGATTCTGTTTATTTGTTTCTTGGTTAACATTTGAGTCAACCGACTAGTTCTATACTATTAAAATTCAAAATTGATCTGAAGTAGCATTTGGTCATCTTTAACAAAGCTATTATCAACAGTAATTCCGGTTACTTCATCAGTTTGCTCTGATCCACCTGTCACTTCATTCAGTATGTAATATTCCAACTTTAAGCTTAGATAGCTATTTAGTCTGTATAACACAGCCACTGTAGTCATATTTCGATCCCAGGTTGCTGGATCACCAAGAGCCGGTGGATGCCTCTCAATATTTAATTCACCATACCTTACCATAGGCTCAATATTTGCGTTATGTTTCAGATTAATTCGATATGATCCCTCCACATAGTAACCATTGCGTGGTAACAAGCCATCTAATGCACTGATATATTCGCCACGAATATGGATAGCTTGCATATCCACACCTACCCGTCCACCATACCACCAATGGGTCAAATCATCTTTCTCTCCCGGATACGCATTCACAACATCATCGTAGCCCGGTAAGAATCCCAGGGAAGTTTTCCAATCATAGTCATCAATCAGTTTTCCGGTATAGTACCAGCCTTCAGCAGAGATGCCATAGGCTTTTAAACCATATGCAACACCATATTCGAAAGTTTGCCCATCCTTTGCGTCATAGTCATCGTAAACTAACATTTTGAATGATTTATCTTCGGCGGCATCATCTGTACCAAAAGGTCTTTTCATAGCAAAAGACAATTGTCCTGTTACTTCAATGGGACCTAATTCAGTTTGTGTTTTGGAGGTAATATGATACTCTCTACCCTTCCAGAAAGCCGTACCAATCAATGGTAAACCCTCTGATCTTCTTTTAGTAGCAACCATGGGCTTATTCTTACCAAGCTCAAATCTGGTATTTATTAAAGGCACGGTAAGTCTGGCATAATGGACATCAACGTTGGCTTTCTGATCACCAAAACGAAGTTCATATTTGTAATATAAATTTTCGCTATAATTAACTCTAAGTCCAAGGATCGCTTTATCAATGCGCATATGGGGACTACGGTTTTTAACCTTTTGATAGGTCAAATCTTGATTGGTAAAGCCACCGGGACCCTCAACATCAACAAATTCCAATTCTACTTCGCCTCCGATAATGACATCCAAGCCACTATTTGTACTGACAGTAATGCCCTGACCGAAGGTAAATCCAACGATCAGACCGAGCGAAAACAGTAGAAATATTAACTTTCTAATGTTCATTAGTTATTCTCCTTGTTGTTATTATTCGAAATTATTGTTTCAACTTTTGCTTTTTTTAAAATCAAATTTCTAAAATAGTATAAATAGAGAGCGATGAGCAAAACACCAACAGTGATCAGAATAGTTGGTTTCTGCTCATTCTTAAATGCGAATTCTAAGGTAATCCGGTCCAAATATTCCATCGATTTTCGGGATATGGACACATTCGCTCTGCCATTAACCAGAAATAGAGTAAACGGTGGTTCTGGATCTTTCCTTTTAAATTCCGGCTCACTGCTCAGGATCCGATGATAATTCCATCCGGATGGAAGCAAAACATTCAGACTACAGCTGTCAATTCTTGTTGGCAGCGTATTTGTATATTCAACCTTCCAGCTATATGTTTTGAATTCCTCCGGACCGGCGGCTTCCCAATCAAGAAAGTGCTCTACTTTTGAATTAACATAAAGTTTGTGTGGCTCAGATCCGGGATTGAGATGAAACTTAAGAACAGGTGATGTACGATCCATGACCAGTTGAACATCAACAGCCTGACCAGGATGATCCAGATATGCTTCCAATCCTGTCACCTCATTAAAACCAAATGGGACTTGGAATGAACCCAGACTATCATTTCCTGAAAATGATACAATCAGATGAACGTCTGCCGAACCGTTTTCAGCCAATTTGATTTGTTGATTAATGGAGTGGATCTGCTGAGCATCAGATCTGGTCACAAGAATCAACATAGCTAGTAATATGTTAGAAATAATCAGACGTTTCATGGTGTTATCCCCAGAAACCGAAACCAGGTAAAACCAGCGATAATCATAACTACGACACCTATGGTCGATACTGTAAGACCATATTTTAGGTTGTCAGAGATTGAAAATTGACCGGCGCTGTACAAAATAAGATTTGGTTTTGCATTGGTTGGTAATGTGATCACCCAGGTTAGTGTAAATGCTGCCGGTAAAGCTAATGACACCGGATCAAACCCAAATTGTTGTGCGACAGCAATAATAATCGGAATCATCACGATGGAGCGCATGGTCTTGCTGGTGAAAAACAAATGAGCATACATTGCAAATGAAATAATGATGATATAAACCAGCCAGAAATTGAGGTTGGAATCTAAGCCAACCATATCAAATACACTGCCAACCAACCAGCGAGCTGCGCCGGAATCAAATAACGCTAAACCACCAGAGTAGGCACCGGCACTGAAAATCATGACATGCCAAGGGATATCAGCATCATTCCATTTCATGAAACCGATTTTGGGCAGAAAGACTATAACCACACCAATCAGGGCTGCCATTACGGCACTTATCTCAAAGCCAAACCAACCCATATGGAATCGATCTGTGGCCCAGAGGAAAAGCACGAATATAAATATGGACGCTGATTTTGCTTCTGCCAGTTTGAAACCACCCATATCATCCAACATCTTTTGCATGACCTTAAACCCACCCTTAACCTTGGGTTGCTGATCTTCCTGCTTAATGGGGAATAAATATTTGGGTCCAAGCCACCAGGATATAGACATCACAATGAGGGTTATCGGGAGCATGCCAATCATCCAATCACTGTAATAGATTTTCTGATTACCCATTTCAAAAATGAACGCTGCTGCCACAATATTACAGGTGCTCCCGGTTAAGAAACCTGATGAAAAAATGCTAATACCCTGCAGGTTCTGCATAAAAAGATTTACACCAAAATTATTACCCTTCCCCGAAGTAGATCCATAAATAGAGCCAATCACTAACATTACCGGTAAGACCATCACGGTCCTTGCTGTTGTAGCTGGAATAAATGGGGCAAGAAACAACTGTAATACTATAAACGCACCCAGAATGGTTAGAGAACTATGGCCAAATCGGATTCCAATCCAGAGGGCAAAACGCTTTGCAAGCTGACTCTTTACAAGCGTAGAGCTTAAAATAAAGGCCATAATATTCAACCAGATCACTTCCAGGCCAAAAACTCCGAGTACTTTATGCTCGGGCCACCCATTGAAGAATGTGAGCAATCCCATTAAGAATAATGATGTTGCATAAGTTGGGAGGGGCTCAGTAACCCACCAGGTCAAAGCCAATGCAAACGATGCAATTGCTGCCTGCGCTTCCAATGTCAACCCATTGGGAGTAGGCATGAGATACAGGATCAGAAAAAAGACAATGCCCAGCGGAAAACCAATGTAGCGCATACGGTCTTCGCCTCTTGTTGCCTTGCGAATGGGCAATACATTCAGATTTGTATCAAAATTTATTTCTTGAGCATTCATCGAATTCTTTTTTTATCAATCAATATTAATCTTTTTAGGATTACATTTCAAAAATATATGCAGCCTTCAAGGCTCCGGGAACTACCCAATTTGGATTAGTCTTGTATAGTTCATTTATAAATTCAGTACATTTCAGCATGGCAACTTCATCCCACTCAGCATTGTGGTTAAAATCATGATCAAATGAAAACTCCGGGATGCTAATGATACCTGCTTCTGTTTCAAGAAACCAGACAGTCATGTCCATACGACCATATAGTCCGCCACCAAAATCAAGTTTCCCCGGTTTTACCATCCATTCATCTGGGGCAATACCGGCCACAATGCTTAATTCAGTTTGAGGGTCAATTCCGAGATCACCCAGTAATGGATATATTTTTATGAATTCAGCTAATGTCATAATTGGTTGTTCTTCTAACTGAATAGAATTTGAAACAGCATAAGTGATGTCCAGGCTATCATTCTTTACAGAATAATAAACGATATCTGATTCTAATTCAATTTTATCATACTTAGGAACATACCCTTCTGCCATAGCAAGATCCAGAGACAGTGTTTTTTCTGGATTTGCTTGTCTGTATTTTAAACCATATTCAAAGCCGGGCTGCTTATGATCACCACTATATTTCACTTTTTGGCGCAGGAGAAAGCTTTGTTTTCGAAGATCAAGATTCTCAGTATCAAAGAAAGAAATTTCTTTATGGCTGAGTTTTAATGGTTCTTCTTTTTCCAGGATTTCAATCCCCTGTTCAGCAGCAACAGTCTTGATGATATCCCAGTACTGTGCAAATCCCTGTTGGTAATCACCAAACATCTCTGGGTTGAGCAACAATTTATACTCGCTGGAGTTGAGGAAATATTCAGTTGTCTGTTCGACAACTTCAACAGGTTCAATAGCTTGTATTGGTTGATTTGAGGTACATGTTACGATGAAAGATATAAGTACCAAAATAAATAGTGTTTTCATGATGAATCGCATTTCAAACTCCCTAATAATCATGTTTTATTTCCAATAATGTTTTCGCAATTTCACTTATATAGACATTAATCTGTTTCAGCAGATCCATCAGTTCCATGTGTATACCATGAGTGGTAACTGACTCAGATTTCCCATTTTGCACCCTGACTAAATGTGATTGACGATATTCGGTTTCCAGATTTCGATACTTTAAATCCTTTCGAAGTACCTTTTCCACTTTTTTTATTTTTTGCTTAGAGAAGGCAATTTTTAATCTCGAGACCTGCTTCATCACCCGAATATGAAAATCTATAATCTCATTTTGTCCTTCCACGGAGAAAGGTTCTTTCAGACCCTGCTTTTTGTTTATCAGACGCGATATCCTGCCATGAATAATATCTCCAATGCTTTCCATATCTTTGACCATGGACACCATAGCAAATACTTCTTCGGCTTGTTGATCGCTCAATTCCTGGCGACTTATTTGAAATAGATATTCAGATACGTGCTGCTCGAGGAAATTGATCTTTGATTCCCGCATATCAATCCCTTCCATCAGGGAGAGCTGAGGATATCTCATATCTTGCTCTGGCTCATCACTAAGAAAAGGATGAATGAAAGCATCAAGCATTCTGCCAAGTATCTTGATCATCCGCAACATTTCTGTCTTCGCCAGTTCAATGGCAACAGCTGGATGGGATATCTGGGAATTATCAAGATGCCAGGTTACCGGAATGATACCCTTTTCAACCTCTATGTCCGGGAGAATTTTATATATATAATGAGCCAATATTTTAGTAAATGGAAGAAATACTAACCCTACAGTAACATTGAAGATGGTATGAGCATTTGCAATCTGACGTGGAGTTTCCAAGGCAAGTTTTTCTGCGCCTGATCCCTGAGCAACCGGTGAGAGCCAGCGGACAAGATCTGCCAGTTGAGGAACAAACCAGATAAATATCAACACCCCACCAATATTAAATAGTACATGGGCGATAGCGACTCGCTTCGCTCCGCGGATCGTTCCGATACTTGCCAGACCAGCTGTAATACAGGTCCCAATATTTGCCCCGAAGATCAGCGGAATCCCAGCATCTAATGTGAGTAATCCCTGCTGAGCCAATACAATGACTATACCTGTGAAAGCACTGCTGCTCTGAATGAGTCCGGTAAAGAGAGCACCTATGAGCAAGCCAAAGATCGGATTCTCAAGACCTTCCATCATGTGGATGAAAGGTTGAAAGCTACGCAATGGCACCATGGACTCTGACATGAGTTTCATGCCAAAGAACAAAATACCAAATCCCAGCAATGCTTCACCTAAATGCTTGTAGGTTTCCCTTTTGGCAAACATTGTCATGAGGAACCCGATGGTGATCATTGCCAAAGCATAATCAGTAAATTTAAAAGCTACCAACTGAGCAGTTATGGTTGTACCAATATTCGCACCCATAATAACTGCCAAGGCTTGAGCATAAGTCATTAGTTGTGCCTGTACGAAACTGACCAACATAACCGTAGTTGCGCTGCTGCTCTGGATCACCATTGTCACAAATGCACCAAGACCGAGACCAACGATCCTGTGTTTGGTCAAAGCAGCCAGAATGTTGCGCATACGGTCACCCGCTGCTTTTTTCATACCACCGCTCATCTTAGCCATGCCATAAAGGAAAAATGATAAACCACCAAACAACCCCATAATCAGGAATGTCCAGTTGATATCAGGTGTGGTCTCGGTTCCAGCAAATATATTACTAGCTGAAGAAACCATTATGATCAGTATGAACCTTAATTTGAGCACTTTAGTTTTCATCCATTTCTGTTAAATCCAGAATAATTTTTGCGATTTCACCTGTATAGACATTGATTCTTTTCAAAAGCTCCAACAATTCAATATGGATCTCATCTGTTTTTAACGACTCCTGGCGAGCGGCCCGCATTCTCTGAAGGTGAGAAACTCTATATTTTTCCTCCAGATCCTTGTACTTAGCTTGTTTGGTCATCACCTTTTTTGCACGTTTAGGATCCAATTCGGAAAATGTCTTTTTCAAACGACTGATCTGCTTGCACACCTTTGTGTGATAGCGAATAAGTTCATCCTTGCCTTCGTCAGAAAAATCCAGGTCGAGAGCTCGTTTTTTTGCAATCAAAGGTATAAGATTGCGCTCAATCAAATCACCGATACTCTCCACGTGGCTGGTAATTGTGATCATTGCAAAGACCTCTTTAACCTGGGAGTCTGATAATTGTTGTTGTCCGATTTGCAAAAGATAGCTCTTCACCCTGTGTTCGAGAAAATCGATCTTCTTCTCGCGCATTTCAATACCCTCCATGAGGGTGAGCTGAGGATGAATCCTGTCCATACCAAGATCCTCCTCCAGGAAAGGCTTGATAAATGCATCAAGCATGCGGTTTGTTATCTTGGCCATACGGGCAATTTCAGAACGAGCTAAATCCAGTGCCATGGCAGGAGTTTCAATAGCAGAATCATCCAGATGCCAGGTGGCGATGGTCAGGTCTTTCTCATCTTTAATATCTGGATAGATTTTCATGATGATTTTGGCAAATATGACTGTAAAGGGTATAAAGGCTAACGCAAGGCCAACATTAAAAATAGTGTGAGCATTGGCAATCTGCCGGGGTACCTCTGCTCCAAGTTTTGCGATACCTACTGCATCTGATGCTGGTGACAGATATCTAATAAAATCAGCAAACCAGGGAATCCACAGTATAAATAGAAGTACACCAGTGATCTTGAACATCACGTGAGCTATGGCCACTCGTTTGGCTTCCCTTGTGGCACCTATACTCGCTAAACCGGCGGTAACACAAGTTCCAATATTAGCACCCATGATCAGGGGAATACCCGCATCCAGACTGAGCAAGCCCTGCTGGGCAAGCACAATGACAATACCTGTAAAGGCACTACTGCTCTGAATCAGAGCAGTAAATATTGTTCCTACCAACAAACCCAATAAGGGGTTTTCCAGATGTGATAGAGTAGTTATGAAAGGCTCATAAGTTCGGAGAGGCACCATAGCATCCGACATCAACTTCATACCATAAAACAGAATTCCAAATCCAAGAACTGATTCACCAATATTTTTCTGATTATCATTGCGACCAAACATCATTAGACCAAAACCACCCGCTATCATGAGCAAGGCATAATCGGTTAATTTGAAGGCTATAAGTTGGGCAGTTACAGTAGTTCCAATATCCGCACCCAGGATAACTCCCAGACTTTGTGTGAAGGTCATGAGTCCGGCTTGAACAAAACTAACTAGCATAACTGTAGTAGCACTACTACTCTGTATGATCATAGTGACAAATGCACCTACTATCATACCCATATAACGATTATTAGTCAAAGCTGATAGAATAGAACGCATACTATCACCGGCTGCTTTTTTCATTCCGGAACTCATTTTTTCCATTCCATAGAGGAAAAAGGCTAAGCCACCAAACAGGGTCATCATCAATATCCACCAGGAGATTTCAGCTTCAGAATTGTCTGCTGCAGCAAACAGGTTTGAGGTCATTAAGAGAACAAGGGAAATAAAAATCAGACTCTTTTTGGATTTAATATGTAACACTTACAATTCCTATCTATTGACGCTGTTTACGCGCCTGAATTAATGGTACAGCAAAACTGGCAGCAGCAACAACCAACATACCCAGACTTAATGGGCGTGTAAAGAATACGGTCCAACCGCCCATCATGATAGCTCGAATAAAATTTGTCTCTGCAATATTCCCGAGAACCATTCCCAGGATAATGGGTGCAACAGAATAGTTATAGCGGCGCAGCAACCAACCAAAAACACCAAATACCAGACAGGCCGCCACATCGAAGAATGAATTACGTACGGCAAAACTACCAATGATAGAAACAGCAAAGATCAATGGAAATAGAACTGTCTTAGGAATAGTGGTCACTTTGATCCAGAGTCTGGCACCAAAAAAGCCCAGGACCAGCAATATAATATTTGCGATAAGGAGACTGGCTAACAGACCATAGATAATATCTGGATTTGAGAGAAAGAGTTGCGGTCCTGGTGTAAGGTCATGGATCATCAAAGCACCGATCAGCACTGCTGTAGAGGCAGATCCGGGAATACCCAGAGTCAATAGTGGAATCAATGCACCACCGACAGAACTACTGTTGGCACCTTCTGCTGCTGCAACACCTTCAAGACTACCTTTGCCAAATTCCTCAGGAGTTTTGCTGACGCGCTTAGCAACATCATAGGAGATGAAAGCAGCAATGGTAGCACCTGCCCCGGGAAAAATCCCAATGATGGTCCCCATCAAAGATGAGCGCATAATGGTGTTCTTTAATTTCCAATATGTTCGAGTAGTCGGCCATTCCTGATTTCCTGCTGAAGCGGCTTTCGTTGAAAAGTCACCACCTTCAAGCTGTTTAAATATCTCACTCAGTGCAAATAAACCGATCAAAGCCGGGATGAGTGCAAATCCATCATATAGAAATGAGAATCCAAACGTAAAACGACTTACACCTGAGATTGGATCGATCCCAACTGTATTAAGCAACAGGCCAAACATGGCGGCGATAAAGGCTTTGATCCAATTTTTGCCACCCAATGAGGCAACAGTGGTCAGTCCAAAAATAGCAAGGGCAAAATATTCTGCCGGGTGAAATTTTAAGGCAAATTTTGCCAGAGGTCCCGAAAAGAAGATCAGAATGAGAGTTCCAATAATGCCCCCAACTGTTGAAGCCACCAGAGAAACACCTAATGCCAGACCCGGCTTTCCTTTCTTTGTTAGCGGATAGCCATCAAAGGCTGTAACTACGGAAGAAGGTGTTCCTGGTGCATTGATCGTAACAGCAGTGATCGATCCACCGTAGTTTGCAGCAATGTAGATAGCAACCAAAAGAATGAGAGCCAGGGTCGGAGACATGGCATAGGTAAAAGGTACCAGCAAGGCAACACCCATGGACGGCGATAATCCCGGAGTAGCACCGGCAATTATCCCCATGATCACTCCTAAAGTGATTGTTAGTATGGGGATAATTCCCGTGACAAAGGTTAAGCCATCAATCAGATTTCCGAATAGTTCTGCCATCATATTTCCTAGAATAAACCTTCGAAAAGTGATCCGAGTGGTAATGCAACATATAGGGTTTTATAGAATATCAGATACGAAAATAGTATCCAGCCAAATGCTATTATCAGACTATTTCGCCATTTACGGTATCCTAAATAATACAAGCTTACTAAAATGAATCCAAAAGTACTTAGAAAATATCCCAGGACTTGCATAAGTAACAGGTACACAAGCAGAAAACCGATGAAGTTCAATACAATGTCAACCCGCGGACCGGAATCAGAAACTTCTGCAACGTTACGAAATGTTTTAAACAGCAGGAGTAAGTTCAAAGGAATGAGCATAAATATCCACAGACGGGGTACAGCAGCAGGTCCTACATCTGAACTACTGGGAAAGTTTAAAGATTGAACTAGAAATAGTATGCATACTACCAGGAAAAAGCCAATAACCATTACTCGACCAAAAATAGGAGCATATGTGCTTTTGTAAACGCCATAAGAGGCTGACAACCAGATCATTACAAGTATTAGTGAAAGAATAGTAAATGAATTTCCTGTGGCAATATTTGCCAGAATTCCAACAGCTTCATCCTGGAGAATGTTTGATTTTCTCAGATAATATTCAAAGACTTTAGCATCTTCATGCACCAGCGCTGTAAACTCTTTTTCAGCAACATATTTTATATCAATGCCACCCTTGCTCCAGAAGGATATCCAGTCAGGGTCGGCAGTGACTTTCTTAAAAAGATCATCATACCACTGAACTACTGCAGCCGGAGTCCCTTTTTTAAGGGCAAATCCGCGCCACATGTATTCATTCTCAAGGCCAATCATCCCCAATTCCGTAAAGGTCGGTACATCGGGGAATGCCGGTAAACGATGAGTTGATGAAACAGCAGCGATATGAAGATCCGCATTACCCAGAGCATCCCGGGGATTACCGACATAGGCAACACCCTGTTCACCCAGAAGGGCAGCTAAAGCCTTTCCCCCACTCTTAAAGGGTATCCACTTAGCGTCCATCCCATACGCATCCCAGATCTTGAGGGCAGTCACATGATCAAGTCCTCCAGCTGCAGGACCAACCCAGTTTTGTTCTCCGGGTTGCTGCAGGGCATTGGCAACAATGTCTGACCATTTATACAAGTCCTGTGTCCCATTGGTGATAACACATTCAGGATCAGCCATGAGCATGGCGATCCAGCTAAGAGCATTAATGTAGTCACTACCACCAACCTGAACGAATTTAGCTATATTTGATTTGGTGCAGGCATATAGATTATATCCATCAGCCGGTGACTGGATCACTTTTTTAAGGGCGACAATACCACCTGCACCGGGTTTGTTCTCAACCACGAAATTGACATCTACATATTTTGAGGCGATGCCGGCAAATTTACGAGCACTGATATCAATCAATCCGCCAGGGCCTGTGTAAACAACAATTTTGATCGGTTTATCAGGAAACTCTGCTCTGAGCTGGCCTGGCACAATCAACATTGCTAATATTATTAAAACAAATGCTCTTTTAGCAAAGCTGTGCTTTGCAGTTATTTCTCTATACACGGATAGCATTATTTTAGATTATGTCTGCCAATTTTTATAAGGATTTGCTATAAGGTTGGAGTTGTAGAAACGCGCATCCCCGGTAACCTCTTCTCCGATCCAATCCGGCTTGGGATATTCCTGATCTTCAGATTCTAATTCTACTTCAGCTACTGTCAGTCCTTCATTTTCACCATGGAATTCATCTATTTCCCACACGAAATCTCCCATGGGAACCTTATAGCGGTGTTTTTCAATAATGGGTTGTTCACAAAGCTCATTCAGCATCTCATTTGCATCAGCAACAGTGATCTCATATTCATATTCGAGTCGGGTAGCACCCTTGGTGAGTCCCTTTACAGTTATAAAGGCTTTATCATCAATCGTGCGGATACGCACAACGCGTTCTTTTTGACTATTCAGATAACCCTGACGATAATGGGTACCGGTGGCTAACTCGTGATAAGTTGTGGCAGTAACCAAGAATTTTCTCTCAATCTCTTGTGCCATTGTCTAGTCCTCAAATCCAACCATGCGACGCATGGCTTTGATATAGCTGATGTTTTCATAATTAATTAGTCCCAATTTTTTCACAAGGGAGATAACCAATTCAGGATCAGCGTCTTCTACAGCAGTGGTCCGAATGGCTTGGCCGTCAATGGTGAGGTCAGCAATTTCTACTGTGGCACCTTCAATCTTATAGCCAAAGCGCTTTTTGAAGACACCAACCGATTTGAGATTTGGATTAGGATCAACAAATTTGGCAATAAATTCATCAAAACCCATTTCTTCTATACCTGAACTATCAAATTCAACATTAGCAGCTTTAAATACTTCTTCCATCTCACCCTTAGCGATTGGGAAAGTTGCCTTCATTATCGGAAACCATTGTTCCAGGGCGTCACCATTGATCTCTTTTAAGATTTTGATGTCCATAAGGGTATCACGGACCTTGATGTTTTCACCGCTTTTTTTGGAGAGGATATACACTTCGCTACTCTCAATGGCACGAGTACATTCGTGTTCCTTGATTTTGGCTTCCGCTGCTCCGAATTCTTTCCCAAATGTTCTCCATTCCCAACGAGGAATGATTGTGCCCAATTCGATTCTTGCCATGTTCTTTATCCTTTAATTATATAGAATACTATATTTATAGATTATACATACTCCAAATGTTATGCCAGAATATGCATTATTTTGCTACTTATTATTATTATACGACTTATGATGTTT
>JAUVKO010000189.1 GCA_030596225.1 Fidelibacterota bacterium | reverse complement strand
ACTATTTCTGAAACCATGAAGCTCAAGTCACTCCTCCAGTTTTTGCCAAGATCCCATAAAACCACTTTCCCGGTGGTTGATGCCGAGGGTTTGCTGAGCGGTATCTTAAGTATTCAGGATCTGCGTGAACTGGTCTACGAGGAGGGGCTTGAAGATCTTATCGTTGCCAAGGAACTGGCCCGCGATAAGGTCTTGACGGTGACCGCCAAAGAGAACCTGGATGACGCCATGCAGAAGATCGGATCTCGAAATATCGATTATCTGCCGGTGGTCGCCGAAGATAACCCGCGCCGTTTGGTCGGCATGGTTTCGCGTCAGGATATTATCGCAGCCTACAATCGCGGTATTCTGGAACGGGAACTGCCGTGACATTAGGACAATTGATTACCGGTATAATTGGCGAACACACGAAAAGTCCTACACTCACAATGTCGGGCTTTTTTATCTTAAAATCAGAATGAGTATTGTATTCTTGAAGTATGTGTGCTTTAAAGATTTACGAAAGCTAAGTTTGATGGTCTCGTAATAAGTCCCAAAACCGTCATACCGGACTTGATCCGGTATCCAGAAGTTGTTGAATTTACTGGATTCCGGCTTTCGCCAGAATGACGATTTAAGAGGATTACAGAGTTTTTATGAGTACATCAAGTTTGTTGTTTGGCCGGAAGGTGGAAGGTTGCCAGTGGCAATTTGACCCCATTTTTACAATTTTACACTCAATATCAAGTATTAGCAGGCTGGTGAGAATAAAACGTATTTCATTTGTCGTTATCATGATTGCCGTAGCGGTTACTGTAGCCATTGGTGTTAAGATAACAGATAGTCCAATACCTGCAGGGGCATTGGTTATTATCGGGTGGGCGATTACCCCATATATTTACTTGGCTATAATGACAAAACTGGTTTCGCACAATGTATCATCAATTATCATAGCTGTTTTAGCTTTTATAGTTGGAGGGTTTGGTGTTGGGGGATTTGTCGATGCTATGTTTATCCACCCTGATGCTCAAGGAGGGTTAGCTTTTATTGTTGTGCCTTTGTGGCAGTGGGCGTTGCTGTTGCTGACCACGATTCCGGTTTATTTTTTAAATAAAACAAAAAATGAGTAACAATTATTCTAATCAAATTTTCGCTTCAACTCACTTTGGGAGGCTGTCCGAGAATGTCCTTTTCCCCGGTCAAAATTGTGCTCATTGCACTGGTAACAGCTTGTTTATTTGCTGGATGTTCATCTCGCAAAAACTTAACCCTAATGCCCACGCCTGTTATATACCAAGATTCAGGCGTTGATCCATTTGCCCATCTGACACCGGCACAAAAAAGCACAAGAACGCAGGTCTTCTATGCAACCAACAGGCGTCCTAAGTCCTCGGAGGATAAAATAGTTTATGGCAATACCCTAGATTCAAAGATTCATTTAGGCAAAGCCATCATTCTTATGGGCGACCCGGATTCTAAATGGGATGATCTGTACAACTTTTCACTCTCAAGTGAGCAGACCGAGCCTCTGACTCTTATCCTGGAGAAAACTATTGAACTGGCAGTTATGCCAACAAAGGTTTTACGGTTCCATGACAGCCTGACACCAGAACTGCAGGGATTTGTGGATTTAATCAACTCTGAGCTGGCCGAAGCAGTTGATAAAGAAATCATGGTTTACGTGCACGGAACCAAAGTTGATTTTGCCAATTCAACCATACGTACTGCTGAAATTGATCATTTTGCAGGGAGGGATTTCGTCGGACTTGCTTTTGCGTGGCCTTCGCATCAGAACATATTGTACTATTTGTTGGGGGTTGATGTTCGTCGCGCCTTAAATTCGAGCACGGCCTTGCAAAATTTATTGGTTCTTCTGGCGGAACATACCGTGGCGGAACATATCAACATTCTTGCCTATAGTGCTGGATGTAAAGTTGCATCCAAAGCATTATTTGAACTTCGTCAGACCTATGCGCATCTGGATCCCAACAAATTAAAGAAAAAGTTCAGACTTGGTGCCGCTGTTTTCGCTGCGGCAGATGTTTCAATAAATGTATTTGAAGAAAGAGTAGTGGCAATTAGCGATCTTGCGCAACAGGTTGTTATCACGATTTCAGATAATGATAATGCCTTAAAAGCGGCTAAGAAATACATGGGGGGTGAATTCCGGACAGGATCCATATAAGCCGAGAGTATCGAAGAGGCCTTTATTGTTGACAAGAAGATATTTAATGTGGAGATTATAGATGTTTCCCTTGGTCAGGATACACGAGGTTTCGATATTGTTGGACACCATTATTGGTACCGGCATCCCTGGATGAGCAGCGACATCATTTTTTTAATGAGAACTGACCTTCCCCCTTCTCGCAGGGGTCTATCCCCTGCTGAACTGGAAGGTATTTGGTATCTATCAAATGATTATCCTGAAAAAATCAGAAGGGCAGCAGAGGCCGAACTGGAAGGGCAATGGTAAATTTACAATAGGGGTGCTGATATGTTAATATGCTGACCATGTGCGCTAGGGAAGCTAGCGCAACCCAGCAGGTGAAAGTCCTGCCCAAGTAAGCCTTCTACCGAAATAAAGGTGATCAAGGCGCTTGGTAGCGAGTCTTGCGCTCTGTGCGGAGAGAGGCGGTCAACCTTCTCGAACAATCAGAGTGAAGCGTAGACAGCGATATAGTCAGCCATTGGGTGAAAGATGCCAGAAGCAAAATGAGAATAAGTGAGATCTGGAGACTCGCGCAGTCGAAGATCCAAGGGCACTATCAATACTTTAGGCTACTGGATGAACCGAACAAAATTACTTCTATTACGAAGCAGTGAAAAGCCTGTTCAAATGGCTTAATCGGCGCAGTCAAAAGCGTTCGTACGGATGGGAAGGATTTCAGGAACGTCTGAAACAGTTTCCACTCGGAGAGCCGCCACCCATAAATCAGTTACGAAATTTAGGATGGAACCCTTATGTGTAGACGGAAACAAGCTTTGAAGAGCCCCGTGCGGGAAATCCGCATGCGGGGATCTGTGAGGGTTTTATCCTTCACTAAATCTTTCGAGATTAGTGGAGGATAATTCTACTCGATGGTATATTTTATGTTCCCCCAGAACAGAGAGCGGCGTATATTTGCGATACATCTCATGTTTGGTATCTGGGGATTTGTCGATGCAATATTTATCCATCCGGATGCTCAAGGAGGGCTAGCTTATATTGTTGTGCCTCTGTAGTTGTGGGCGTTGTTATTGCTGGTCACGATTCCGGTTTATTTATTAAATAAAACAGAAAATGGGTAACAATTATGCTAACTTAGGGGGGATCATGAAAGCTATTTATTTGTTAACGTTTGTTTTCTTAGTGGGCTGTTTAGTTATCACTTCAGGATGTGTGACTCAGAAAGAGGTTATGGTTCAACAGGGCTATCCCTTGTCTTATGCTGACGGTTTCGATGATGGTTGCCATAGTGGGGAAAAAGCAGGCGGTAGTATGTTTGACCAATTCAAAAAAGATGTCAGACGTTTTACGACTGACTCCCAATATGCACAAGGATGGTCTGATGGGTTCCGGCAATGTGAAACAGAGCAGGAATCATTACAAAGACAAATCCGAATGGGCATGGAACAGCAGCGTTTAATGGATGAGAGAAAACATTATAAATGGGAAGAAAAACGTCATTTAGAACGTGAAATGATGAGAGGGATAGATACTCGTGGTTTGGAAAATCTAAAATAGACTCTCGCTGGATCAACACTATGAGTTGTTCTATATTTCCAACCTAGAAAAAAGGCTTACGGGTAATGACACGAAATAGAAACATGCTTAAAGTATTCTTCAGAGATATTACGAATGGACGCTTGACGCGCCAGTCATACCTTGGTTACTCGTTACTCTTGGCTTTATTCATAATTGGCTTTGGACTCACAATCATTTTGGCTATTGGTGTGGGTGAGCAGCTCATCGGCGGTAATCTCCAGCAGGCCCAAGACAAACTCCGGGAATGGCTCACCTTCCCATTTTTTATCATTTTCGGCCTGGTGTCTGCTGGACTAAAAGCCCTTGTATTGGGGAGTGTTATACCCCAGTCGAAAAAATTGACTTTCCTGGTTGGGGTTAGACCTTGATCAAACAACCGGCAGAATCCGGATTGAAATATATTGAGATTGCCACGACTAACCTCGAGCAATTCCGTATATATCAAAACTTGAGATATTCTGCGAATCTCTTTGACTGAACAGAAAAGGTGATCATTAATCATCACCTTTTCTGTTCAGTTGTGATTGTTTTTCAAAAAAAATTTCTCTTTTTGTTTCTAACACGCTCTGTCTGTCACGTATGACAGAGCCGGACAATTTTCGTATTTACTTTGATGCTTCAATAGTCTATAAACAGCCCCCCCTATAGTAAGTGAAATCATTTCCAAAAACCGAAGACTCCGCCCAGTTTATCATTTGTCTCGTTGCCCACAAGTTTAAAGGTCGACTTTAATATGAATGCAGAAAATATTATCGCCGGTCTTAATCCGGTACAGCGGGAAGCGGTAATCAATAGTCAGGGGCCCTTGTTGATTCTGGCCGGCGCGGGTAGTGGTAAGACTCGGGTTATTGTACACAAAATTGCCTATCTGATTATGGCGGAGGGGGTGGCGCCG
>JAUVKO010000016.1 GCA_030596225.1 Fidelibacterota bacterium | reverse complement strand
CATCAGGACCAGGGTGAATCTGATCCTCTGCCCACGAAAGTGCCGGTGATTTTAGGACGGCTTTATCAAATACTGCCTGAATGTCCAAAACCGGAAGTTTGTATTCTTCTCCCAAACCTTGAACAACTTGGATATATTTGGCCATTATTTGATAGAGAGGTTCACTTTTTTCATCTGCGATATAGTAGGGCGTAAGCAGAAATATTCTTGTACTTGGTAGCTCAGTACGGAAAAGAGCAATTAATTTTCTATAATCTTCTTCATATATTTTTTGTCGATAGGTTTCTGTATATGATGTAAAATCATTATAGGCATCATTGATCCCGATCTTTATAACAAGTATATCGGGAAAGTATTTAATGACATCCTTTTGGTATCTATGCAAAAGATCTTGAATTGTGTTCCCGTTTACTCCAGAATTAATTACATGTAAATCTTTAAAAGCATCAGATGTCTCCAGCATCTGTTTAAACATTGAGACATATCCAAAACCCAAAGGATTAACCGTAGTATTACTCCCTGCGGTAATGCTATCACCAAAAAATGCAATTTTAAAGGTCATTTAATTTCCTTTTCGTATCTGGATCTGATTCTCCGAAGACTGAGGTGGTATATTGAGCTTGCCTGTCTTGCCGAAGCTCGTCTTCCTGAGCTTGTCGAAGGATAGAGCGTAGGCTGGTTCGAAGTGCGGTTCCTGAGCTTGTCGAAGGGCAACGTCCAATCATAGCTTTGAACGGATTTCATCTAATGATTTTTTCTTGATGTCCGGTACAGTTGCATCTTTTGCAGGATGACCAACTATCAGCAAAAGAAATGGACGCTCGCCATCCGGTCTTTTTAGAATTGTTGTAAGAAAATTCATGGGACTTGGAGTATGTGTCAGCGTTGCTAATCCTGCGTTATGCAGGGCTGTGATAAGGATGCCGGTTGCAATGCCGGTAGATTCTTTTGAATAATAATGTTTGACTTTTTCACCACTGGCATCAAAAGAATATTTTTGCTCAAATATGGCAATCAGAACCGGCGCATCTTCAAGGAAAGGTTTCTGAGCATTTGTTCCAAGCGGTTCCAGGGTTTCCAACCACACATCATCTGCACGTCCGGCATAAAATTCGCGCTCTTCTTCTTCAGCAGCTATCCGGATTTTCTGTTTTACAGATTTCTCTTTTATTGCTACAAAGTGCCAGGGTTGCTGATTCGCACCACTGGGGGCGGACCCGGCTGTCATGATGCACTGATCAATGATGTCCATTGACACATCTTCATCTGAAAAATGCCTCACACTTCTGCGGGTTTTCATCAATTCATAAAAAGATTCTGCAAGCTTAAGCATGTCTTCCGGTAAAAGTTTCTGATAATTGAGCAAAGGAATGAAATTGTCAGTCATAGTTTATCCATATGTGATATTGCTTCGTTCTGAGAAACTAAGTAATCAGCACATGTGGTTCTATAAGTGTTTTGAATATTTTCTGGACATCATCTGAGACGTTTCGAGAGCACTTCGAGGACCTACAGTCTACATCCTAAGGGACTACCTGCCTGCATACTGGGGGAAGTCCAGAGTTTATCCCGAGCATGTCGAGGGGACGTGGTCTACTTCACTCATGGTGAGAAAAGTTAGAGTCTCTTTTTTGCAAAAGCTCTTCCAGAAGGGGTCTTCAGGTATTGTTCAAACACGATTGCCCTATCTTTGGAGTGAAAAGCAATGTATGTTTTTAATGTCCATGGCTTAAACCTTGAGCTGTATTCAGTTTCATGACGGTTATGCTCACATAACCTGCGATTTACATCATTGGTCCTTCCCGTATAGTAACGGTTGGGATAGGGTATAGATTGGAGAATATAAACATAATGCATGTCAAGTTCTCATGCCTGCTGCGACGAAGCTCGTTTGTGTTAATGATTAAATAGTACCCGTCTCTGCTTCATGTTATTCAGCTACGACGTGGTCTACTTCACTCTTAACGAGCGAAGTAGAGTACCAGGGGGGGGAGTCGAACCCCCACAGTGTTGCCACCGGTGGATTTTGAGTCCACTGCGTCTACCAATTCCGCCACCCTGGCTCTTTCTAAAAGCGCGCCGCCATGATACATTCTGTCAGGCCATGTGTCAATAAAATGCTGTGCTTTTGAGCGAAAATGTTTATCATTAACGAAATTGATAAATAATCCCAAAAGGAGGAGCCGTCGTGGAATTCAAGACGATTGCAGAAATGTTTCTTAACACAACTAAGAACTACCCGGACAAAGAGCTTTTTACTGAAAAAGTTGATGGACAATGGGTTGGTGACAAGGGCAAAGATGTATACGAGATGGTGAAAAATGCATCTTACGGTTTGGCTGCAATAGGAATTCAGCCCAAAGATAATGTGGCAATATTGTCAACAAATTGTCGGCGCTGGGCCTACTCTGATTACGCTACTGCAACTCGAGGTGCAACATCAGTTACCGTATATCCAACCTTGATCGCAAGTCAGATACAATACATTATCAACCATTCTGATTCCAAGTTAGTCTTTGCCCAGGATAAATTGCAAATGGATAAGCTTCTGGAAATCAAAGCACAGTGTCCTGAAATAAAGAATGTTGTATACTTTGATGAATCCTTATCCTACGAGGAAGATAATATTTTCTCTTTCAATGATTTGATGGAAAAAGGGAAGGCTTTTCAAGAGACTGAAGGTGTGTATGATTTTGAGGCAGAAGCCTTAAAAGTTGCACCGGAGGATGTACTTACCTTAATCTATACCAGCGGAACTACAGGAAATCCCAAAGGTGTTATGTTAACTCATGGTAATCTGGTCAGTAATATTCTTGCATGTAACATCCGTATGCAAGTAACCGATGAGGATATTTTCCTGTCATTCCTTCCCTTAAGCCACAGCTTTGAGCGTTTGGGTGCTTATGTCGGAACTCATGTCGGTGCCAACATCTCTTATGCAGAATCAATGGAAAAGGTAATTGACAACCTGAAAGAAGTGGAACCTACAGTAGCCATGTCAGTACCCCGTCTATATGAAAAGATGTATGCCGGTGTTCAGAAAAAATTTGCCGGAGGTTCATTCATAAAAAGAAAAATCGCTGCTTGGGCAGTGAAGACCGGTTATAAATACATTGATGCTCGCAATGCCGGTACTATTTCACCAAAACTGGCTAAAAGAAAGAAACTTGCCGATAAATTAGTATTAAGTAAAATTCAGGCTCTCTTAGGAAGCCGTTTTAGATTCTTTGCCAGCGGTGGAGCACCTCTGGCCGGTGATATTGGTCGCTTTTTTGACGCTGCAGGTATTTGCATCCTTGAAGGCTACGGTCTCTCCGAAACCTCACCGGTGATCACCGTGAATCCATCTCATGATTTCCGTTTTGGTACAGTAGGCCCTGCAATTGATGGTGTAGAGGTTAAGATTGCAGATGATGGTGAAATCTTATCTAGAGGTCCGCATATCATGAAGGGTTATTATAAAGATGAAGCTGGCACTCGTGAAGCAATCAACGAGGATGGCTGGTTTCATACCGGAGATATTGGTATCATTGAAGATGGCTATCTCAGAATTACAGATCGCAAAAAGAACATCATCGTTACAGCTGGTGGAAAGAATATTGCTCCGGCACCCATGGAAGGTGCTTTGATCTTGAATAAGTATTTTGAACAGGCTTTGGTTATCGGTGATAGGAGAAAGTTTGTTTCTGCTATTGTGGTCCCGAATTTTATCGAATTGGCTGGTTGGGCAGGTGAGAATAATATTACTGACACCACTGCTGAAGCATTGGTCGAGAATCCCAAAGTAAATGAGATGCTCATGACTGAGGTTGAAGGTGTGATGCAGAACTTCAGTCACTATGAAGCTGTGAAGAAAATCATGCTACTACCGAAGGAATTCAACATCGAAGATGGTTCGTTGACACCTACCTTAAAAATTAAAAAACGGGTAGTTGAAGAGCGTTACAAGAATCAAATAGACGCCCTCTACGAATAGACATCGTTTAATTGTAATTAAGAGCTCCTGTTCTGATACAGGGGCTCTTTAATTTTAAATAGGATCTAAATTACATGAAAATAGGTGTCATTGGTTCAGGCAGTTGGGGCATGACCCTGGCAATCCATCTCCTTAGAAACGGACATGCAGTTGACGTTTGGTTCTATCTGGAAAAAGATTACCGACAAGCGCTAAAACAGCGAGAGTTACCTGATTACTTGCCAGGCATCAAATTGCCTGAGAGTCTTGGTTTTACCACTGATATGGAAACCTGCATTCAGAACAAAGCAATGATTCTGGTAGCGATTCCATCTCATACCGTTGGCATGACCTTGACTAAGCTAAGTGGTTTAATAGCTGCGGATACAGTCATTGTAAATGTTGCAAAGGGTATTGAGAATGATTCACTCAGAACCATGAGTCAGGTTATTTCTCATGTCTTGCCAAATCATCCTGTAGGGAAGATTGCAACCTTATATGGACCCACACATGCTGAGGAGGTGGTCAAGCGGGTACCCTCGACCATTGTGGCCGCCTGCCCGGATGAGACAACAGCTCAATTCGTTCAGAATGCTTTCATGTCTGATACCTTACGAGTATATACTAACACTGACATATTAGGTGTTGAGTATGGCGGGTCTTTGAAAAATGTCGTGGCAATTGCAGCTGGAATACTGGCAGGTATGGGTTATGGAGATAACACCTTGGCCGCACTTCTGACCCGGGGTTTATTTGAGATGACCCGACTAGGTGTGGTTCTGGGAGCCAAGGAGGAAACATTTGCAGGCTTAAGTGGTATGGGAGATCTTATTGTTACCTGTCTGAGCACACATAGTAGAAATCGATATGTAGGTTATGAATTAGGGAAAGGTCGCAAACTCAAGGATATCCTGGAGGAAATGAAAATGATTGCCGAAGGCATTAATACTGCTCGATCGGTACATCAATTGATCCAGAAGACCGGGATTGAGATGCCCATATCTGAACAAATATTTCAAGTATTGTTCGAAGAAAAGGACACTCTGAAAGCAGTGGCGGAGCTCATGGGTCGAGCACCTGTCCCTGAAAGACATTCTCTCAGCTAATTTTCAATCCAAATTAAGATATTTCTCCCGCATACACGAGGTTCCTAAATGGCATGTCGGTTACTGACAACTATTTTGAATGGAGACCGATTCGGTCATCTGAAACGTTTGTATCCTCCCACTTAACGAATATATTCAATGTTCCAGATTCGGTGATAATCTGGTGTTTTGATAGATATGAAAATGCTAAACTGCCTGAGGTAAGTTTTACATAAATGGATATGAAACAATACGGTGGGAAACGGAATTGGAAGGACTTAGCTGCGATTCTTAACGATAACGAATCGTTCGTTTTTTCCACTCATCTCCAACCCGATGCTGATGGGCTGGGATCTGAACTTGGTCTGGCAAGATATCTGAAACAAAAAGGCAAAAGGGTTTATATCCTTAATCCTTCGACCTTACGGACCAATCTTGCGTTTTTACCAAAGGATGGCGAGGTTCAAGTATTCAATTCCGATGATCATGCAAAAATACTCTCAGAAACTGATGTATTTATTGCTTTCGATATCGGTAATTATGATCGCTTAGAAAGTCTTTGTTCTGCACTGGAGATTAGCAATATCCTTAAAATCAGTATTGATCATCATCCTGGTGAAAAATCTCAATTTGATCATACATATGACTTCCCGACAGCAAGTTCTACTGGTATTCTCATCTTTGATTTACTTAATGAAATAGATGATAGTGTGCTTGATGACTATGAAATTGCGCTTCCGTTATATGCAGCGATCATGAGTGATACAGGCAACTTTCGGTTTGATAATACTGACCCGGAAACCTTTCAAGCAGCAGCCCGATTAGTGTCAGCAGGAGTTAAACCAAATGACTTGTATATCCATATTTATGAGGATTTAAATACATCTGGTCGCATACATGTGCTTAAACTCTTGCTCAATGAGTTGAAATATGATTGTGACGGCCGCTTAGCCTGGTCCGTTATTGATTATGAAAAATTAAGCGGTCTGGGTGTTGCTCCGGATGACATGAATTCCTTGTCAGATTTTATTCGCTCCATTAATGGTGTCGAAATTGGCGTTGCCATAACGAAAATGCCTGAGCAAGAAACTGACATCAGTCTTCGCTCAAAAGGAAGAATAACGATCAATACTGTGGCGATGAAATTTGGTGGTGGTGGACATGCTTTTGCCGCCGGGTGCCGTATCCCAGGAACACTCTTGAATGCCACCAAAATGGTAGTTGAGGAATGTCGTCAGCTTATTAAGCGATGGGATGCAAATGCCTGAATTACTCAGAATAAGGGTCGCTAAGGATGCCGGGTTTTGCTTTGGTGTAAGCGATGCTATTGCAAAAGCCAGAGAAACGGCACAAAAGCATGGCAAAGTGTATATGTTAGGTGATATCGTTCATAATGAGCGCGTCGTGGCTCAGTTAGAACAAGAGAATATCAAAGTGGTTGATTCCCTGGATGATGTAAAAAATGCTCCTGTGCTCTTCCGTGCCCATGGAACAGTTCCAGATCTATGGAAACAGGCTGCACAACAAGCTATCACTGTTGTAGATGCGACATGTCCTTTAGTGCATGAGATACATAACGAAATTAAAAAACTTCATGATGAAGGTCGGAAGCTGTTCATTATTGGAGATCATGGACATGACGAAGTGGTGGGAATTCAAGCACAGGTTCCTGAAGCTATAGTAATCTCCAATATTGATGAAGCTCAGGCTTTACCCAAGATAAAGAAAGCTGGAATTGTTTCTCAATCAACGCAGATGATCGAAAATGTGCAGGAGATCATTAGTATTCTTTCCATGAAGATCTTTGATCTGAGATTTGTAAATACGGTTTGTTTCCCGACTCGCAGAAATCAGGAACAGATCAAGGAACTGGCAGCTATTTCAGATGTAATGATCGTAGTAGGGTCATATACAAGTGCTAACACTAAAAGACTGCATGAGGTGTCGCTTGCTTTAAACCCAAGTTCATATATGGTTGAAAGCACTGCAGATATCAAAGAAGACTGGTTTGTAAATGCACAGTCAGTAGGTGTCTCTGCCGGGGCATCTTCACCAGATGAACTTATTAATGAAGTTGTTGAACATTTGAAAAACTTGCACGTGAAAGCACGTGTGTAAATAAATAATAATGCTTTTGGAGATGATGTAAAATGACAAAAGAGCTGTTTGAAGTTAAAACAGGGTTAGCAGAAATGCTTAAGGGAGGAGTCATCATGGATGTGACTACTCCAAAAGAAGCTGTGATTGCCGAGAAAGCCGGTGCAGTTGCGGTGATGGCACTAGAGAGAATTCCTGCTGATATACGCAAGGATGGTGGTATCGCTCGTGCTTCTGATCCAAAAATGATCAAAGAGATTCAGCAAGCTGTTTCAATTCCAGTAATGGCAAAATGTCGTATTGGGCACTTTGCTGAAGCCCAGATACTGGAGGCTTTAGAAGTTGACTATATCGATGAGAGTGAGGTTTTAACACCTGCTGATGAAGCCAATCATATATGGAAGCATGATTTTAAAACTCCATTTGTGTGTGGTGCGACCAATTTATCTGAAGCTTTAAGGCGTCTTGGAGAAGGTGCCGCCCTGATCCGAACTAAAGGTGAGCCAGGCACAGGGAATATCGTTGAAGCGGTTAGACATATGCGGACGATCAATACTGAGATGGCACAATTGTCAACTTTGCGAAGAGATGAACTAATGGCAGTGGCAAAGGAAATGGGTGCACCATTCCATCTGGTTGATCAGGTCGCTGAAACCGGTAAATTACCGGTGCCAAACTTCTCAGCAGGTGGTATTGCCACTCCTGCAGATGCTTCATTGATGATGCAATTAGGTGCTGAAACAATCTTTGTTGGATCCGGTATCTTCAAGTCTGAGAATCCTTCAGCAATGGCCAAAGCCATTGTTCAGGCTGCTACATTTTATGATAATCCTAAAAAACTTGCTGAAATATCTGAAGGACTTGGGAGTGCAATGAAGGGTCTGGATATGAGTGAGATCACTCCTGAAGAGCGTATGCAAGATAGAGGCTGGTAAGAATATATTTGAAAAATAGACCTGAATACGAAGACCTGACCATCGGAGTGGTCGCAATGCAAGGTAGTTTTGCAAAACACGCCTATAGTATGGGCAATCTTGGTATTAAAAGCAGAGCCGTACGTACTGCTGAAGATCTTAAACTGATTGACGCTTTGATATTGCCTGGAGGGGAATCAACTACTATGACCCTTCTACTTGAAAATGAAGGTTTGTGGGATCCCTTGAATGAGGCTCTCAAAACACTACCGGTCTTCGGAACATGTGCCGGGGCAATTCTTCTGGGACAACAGATCGATGATGAAAGAGTGCGTTGTTTCAATAGGATAAATTACAAAGCAGAGCGCAATGCCTATGGGCGCCAGATCGAATCTTTTTCAACAACACTAGTTATACCATCAATTCTGGACCATGATTTTCATGCTGTGTTTATTCGCGCACCGAAATTTAGAGAAATAGGTCCGGAAGTTGTGCCTTTAGCTGTATTTGGATCGGATCCGGTTCTTCTTAAGCAAGGCAAGGTATTGGTTGCCTCATTTCACCCTGAACTCACAGATGATCCCAGTATTCACAAATATTTTATGGATGAAATTGTTTTAAAATCGAGGTAATTATCCATGTCGGATAAATATAAATTGCTACAAACCATTGATTCCCCAACAGACCTGAAAAAGCTATCTGATAGTGATTTACTGCGTCTGTGTCAAGAGATACGAGAATATACTATTGAAGTTGTCTCTGAGACAGGGGGGCACCTTGCTCCAACTCTAGGCGTGGTCGAATTGAGTGTTGCCTTGCATAAGGTCTTTGATTCACCTAAGGATAAAATAATCTGGGATGTTGGACATCAAGCCTATGCGCATAAGATTCTGACAGGCAGACGTGATTCTTTAAAAACAATCCGCCAATACGGCGGTATTAGCGGTTTTTGTAAACCTGCAGAGAGTGAGCACGATATTTATGGTGCCGGTCATGCTTCAACATCAATTTCAGCAGGCCTTGGCTTTGCGATCGCTCGTGATATCAAAGGGGAGAGCCATCAAGTCATTTCAGTCATTGGAGATGGAGCGCTCACTGGGGGACTTTCTTTTGAAGGTTTGAATAATCTTGGTTCCTTGAGAACAAGGATGATGGTCGTTCTCAATGATAATGAGATGTCCATATCGCCGAATGTAGGGGCAATGGCAAAATATCTTTCAAAGATAACAACAAATCCTATTTACAATCAAGTTAGAGATAAACTGTGGAATATTACAGGTAAGTTACCCGTAGGTAAAAACACTATTCGGACCGGTATAAAGAAGGTAGAGGAGAGTTTAAAAAATTTATTGGTTCCCGGGGTCATCTTTGATGAAATGGGAATTCGCTATTTTGGACCCATTGATGGAAATGATCTACTTCTCTTGATCGATTCTCTGGAAAACATTAAAGATATCAATACACCGGTTATGTTGCACATAATTACTAAAAAGGGTTTGGGCTTTTCTCAAGCAGAGGAAAATCCAGCGAAATTTCATGGAATTGGTCCTGCATCTAAACCAGGTCATGGCAATGCTAAGAAAGTAGTGCCACCTTATTTGAATATATTTGGAGATGAGCTCAGTAAGCTGGCCAAAACGGATAAAAGAGTTGTAGCCATTACAGCAGCCATGCGAGATGGAACAGGGCTGACTGAATTTTCAGAAAAATACCCGGACCGCTTTTATGATGTGGGAATTGCAGAAGGCCACGCTGTAACATTTGCCGGAGCTCTCGCAGCTCATGGATTAAAGCCATTCGTGGCTGTTTATTCGACCTTCCTGCAGCGTGCCTATGACATGTTAGTGCATGATATTGCAGTTCAAAAATTACCGGCGATCTTTATGCTGGATCGGGCTGGTCTCGTGGGAGAGGATGGTCCTACCCATCATGGAGTGCTTGATCACTCCTATCTTTCCAGCATTCCGGGAGCCATTGTTACTGCACCAAGAAATGGCGAGGAACTACGCCATTTGATGCAGACAGCTTTAAATTATGATGATGGACCTTTCTTCATTCGATATCCCAAAGCATCTGCAGAGAAAAATCGAAAATCCATTAAAAGTAAAGCTCTGGACATTGGTAAATGGGAAGCGCTAAAAGATGGACAGGATACTGTGATAATTGCCATTGGTCCCATGAACAGTATTTCCGATAAAGCTGCCGTTATTTTGGACTCAGAGGGTGTTTCTGCTGCGCGTATTGATGCTAAGTTCATCAAACCCTTTGATGAGAAATTACTCAAGGAAGTTCTGAAGAAATATTCTCACATTTTTATTATTGAGGAAAATAATTATCCGGGGAGTTTTGCTCAAACAATTAAAGCATATTCAGAATCAATTGAAGGAGCAGCGCAAGTTCATGCTCATACTTTACCCGATGCGTTTGTCACCCATGGCTCAAGAGCTCAATTGCTGGCAGAAGTTAAATTGACCCCTGAAGAGATTGCAGCTTCAATTCTTAAGATATTGAAATAGAGACAGGAGCAAGATATCAGATGCCACACGATTCCTATCAGGAAAGTCTCAAACGCTGGAAGCAAAAAGTAGCAGAAGCTAAGCAGCGGGAATATGATTATGATACGGTTTCAGGATTAAAGAACGACTTACTTTACCTGCCGGATGAAAACCAGCAGAACCTTGATCAGTATATGGAGAAACTCGGTTTCCCGGGAGAATATCCCTATACTCGCGGCGTGCATCCGAATATGTACCGGGGCCGATTATGGACCATGAGACAGTTTGCCGGGTTTGGAACTCCGGAGGATACCAATAAGCGGTTCAAATTTCTCCTGGAGCAAGGGCAAACCGGTTTAAGCGTTGCATTTGATATGCCAACCTTGATGGGCTACGATTCTGATCATGACCTTTCCCTTGGTGAAGTAGGACACTGTGGTGTCTCCATAAACTCCATTGATGATATGATGAGCCTATTTGACGGAATTCCCCTGGATCAGGTTTCGACTTCCATGACCATTAATGGACCGGCGATCATTCTACTGGCAATGTATATAGTGGTGGGAGAGCGGCAGGGAGTTTCAGCAAAAAAATTGAGCGGTACTTTGCAGAACGATATTCTTAAGGAATATATTGCTCAAAAAGAATTTATTTTCCCCCCAAAACAGTCTATGCATATCATCACGGATATGATTGAATGGTGCACTGACCACATGCCCGCATACAATACCATTTCAATCTCTGGATATCATATTCGTGAAGCAGGATCAACCGCTGCGCAAGAATTGGCATTTACGCTAGCTGATGGGTTTGCTTATATAGAAGCTGCGATTGAAAGAGGCTTGGATGTGGACAAGTTTGCACGACGCCTGAGCTTTTTCTTTAATTCTCATATTGATTTCTTTGAGGAGATTGGAAAATTTAGAGCTGCTCGTCGAATATATGCAAAAAGGATGAAAGAAAAATATGGTGCCAAGGATCCACGCTCATGGATGTTAAGGTTCCACACTCAAACAGCTGGACATAGTCTAACAGCTCGGCAACCTGAGAATAATATTGTTCGGACAGCATATGAAGCACTGGCGGGTGTGTTGGGAGGAACTCAATCACTTCACACCAATTCTATGGATGAAGTCTTAGCACTGCCCACGGAGAAAAGTGCTGAAATAGCCTTGCGCACTCAACAGGTGATTGCCTACGAGACAGGTGTAGGTTCGACCATTGATCCATTAGCCGGATCATATTATGTAGAAGCAATGACCGACAAGATAGAACAAGAAGCTGAAAAATATTTTGAAGCAATTGATAACATTGGTGGTGTCATACCTGCTATCGAGATTGGCTATTTTCAGCGCGAGATCGGTAATGCTGCATATGATATTGCTAAAAAATATGACCAGAAAAAGAGACTTATTGTTGGGTCAAATGCGTTTGTAAAAGAAAATGAAATTATTGATATTCCGGTTCTAAAAATTGATCATCAGGTTGAAATAGACCAGGTTTCAAAGGTTAAAGCCTTGAAAAAGACCAGAGATCATGTGAAGACAGAAAAAGCTTTAGCAGATTTAACCACGGCTTGTGAAAGAGGTGAGAACATCATGCCTCCTTTGTTAGAATCAGTAAGGAGTTTGGCAACTCTGGGTGAAATGGTCGAAGCATTGAAAAAGGTATATGGAACATATACTGAAACTCCCGTATTTTGATGGATATCCTGTAAAAACCAATGATTGATATTCATAATCACATGCTGCCGGCTGTCGATGATGGTGCTAATTCTCCAGAGGTCTCACTTGCCATGTTGCAAGAAGCAGTTCGGCAAGGTGTTGAACACCTTGTCATGACCCCACACCTATATGAATCTGATATCATCATAAGTACTGATGATTGGACTAAAAGGATAGCTGAAGGGAGTCGCATACTCGATTCACTGATTAGTGAGCATAAACTTCCGATCAAAATATCGATTGCGGCAGAAGTGCACTTTCAAGATCTTCTATCAGTTATTCTGGAGGAAATGGATGTGCTTATTGGTGGCAAATACCTTCTTCTTGAATTTTCATTTGTTTATGTACCGGACAATATTGAAAAAATTATATTTGAACTAACCAGTAAGGGTGTTCTGCCACTTATTGCTCACCCTGAGCGTATCAAACCTTGGCAACGAGATCCCCAAAGATTGGAAGAATTAATAAATCTGGGCTGCCCATTGCAGGTAGATATTGGATCATTCCTGGGGACGCTGGGAGCAGCTGCAGAAAAATTATCTCACTTACTATTTGAGAGGTATGCAGTCCATGTGGTGGGAAGTGATAGTCATAATATGGGTTCAAGGGCACTTTATACAAAGCCTGGTTATGACTGGATCACAGAGAGATATGGCGATGAACAAGCAAATCTGTTGCTGAATATTAATCCTGCCAGAATCCTAGCAGGTGAGAATGTAGTGGTTTATCCCGTTGATCTGAAACCAATACATTTTTCTTTAAAAGAGAAAATATTAAATATCATTAAAATCTAGATAGGAGCAATTTCCATTGAAAAATAAACTCAAATTTGTAGTAGGAAGTATAGTAATCGTCCTGGCCGTGATATTGCTTGCTGTCCAGGGATTGCAGGAGGATTCAAGTATATCCTACTCCAAGAGTGTAAGTGAGGTTCTAATCCTGGGTGATAGAGCTAAATCTCTTACTTTGAAAGTCAATGGGGAATTGAAAAAAGGCAGCATCAAAAGAAATAACATGGATCTTGATTTTGTGATCACTGAGGGGAAGTCGGAATTGAATGTTCACTATATCGGGAGAGATCCAATTCCTGATACATTTAACAACGATATGGATGCTGAAGTGATCGTATCAGGCAGACTTGCCGATAATGGTATTTTTAAAGCTGAACGGATACAGGCAAAATGTGCCTCAAAATACGAAGCAGATTACTCTTCCTCTGAGATATAAACAATACTAGGATTGAAATAAACTATGGCTGATCTAGGAAACATTCTCTTATTCTTTCTTTTTCCGATAAGTGTTTTTACAGCACTTAGCGCATTAGCGGCAGGTATGACCAAACGTCGAGGATTGCTTGAAGCTGCTCGTCGAGGTGCCTATGCTGCATTTGGTGTAACGACCCTGGCTATTTTGGCTTTGGAGTATTTGCTGATAACCAGCGATTTTTCTATTGAATATGTGGCCAGCAATACAAATCTGGCCTTACCCATGTTCTACAAGATCGTTGCCTTGTGGGCAGGACATAATGGCTCGCTTTTATTATGGACTTGGATCATTACAATATTTATTGCCATTGTTGCCTTCCAGAATCGTCACAAGAACAGTGACATGATGCCATATGTGCTCTTTACCATGGCGATTACCATGATATTCTTCTCAGTATTAAGCATCTTCATTAGCAATCCGTTTGATACATTGTATCAGGAGTTTGGGAACAAATTGCAGGAATTTACTGTTCCGGATGGCCATGGTCTGAATCCCCTGCTTCAACATCCGGCAATGATTATTCATCCACCAATTCTATTTATTGGCTATGTAGGTGCGGTTGTACCATTTGCTTTTGCAATTGCAGCACTGATCACAGGCAAACTTGGCACCGGATGGATTCGTACAACCCGGCGTTGGGCTTTGACGACCTGGGGATTTCTTGGGGTTGGAATTGTCCTTGGTGGGAAATGGGCCTACGTTGAACTTGGTTGGGGTGGTTATTGGTCTTGGGATCCAGTTGAAAATGCCTCGTTATTACCCTGGTTAACTGCTACTGCTTATCTCCATTCAGTCATGATCCAGGAACGCAAGGGCATGTTAAAAATATGGAATATGACCCTGGTGATTTCCACCTACTTATTATCAATCTTTGGCACATTTCTGACCAGAAGTGGTATTGTGAGTTCAGTTCATGCTTTTTCCAACTCTGGATTGGGACCTGCATTTGCCGTGTTTCTTACTTTATCGACTATTCTAAGTGTTGCATTATTGCTCTATCGACGCAAAGATCTACAGCCAGATGAGGAGTTACAGTCTCTGGTCTCAAGGGAAAGTGGATTTTTATTCAATAATCTGCTCTTTTTGCTAGCGACCATCGCAGTTTTATGGGGGACGTTATTTCCTGTTATTAGTGAAATATTTACCGGTGATCAGATCACTGTTGGTCCACCCTGGTTCAATAATATCATGATTCCTATTGGCTTAGCATTGCTCTTACTAACTGGTGTTGGACCACTATTGGCCTGGCGGTATACTTCCGTTGAGACACTAAAACGCAGCTTTGGCTGGCCAATTCTAGGTAGTATAGTGCTGGTTGCAATTCTCATTGGTGCAGGCATTTATGATGGCTGGGCTCTGGGATCTTTTGCGATCTCATTCTTTGTCATTTGGACCATCATTGTTGAGTTTATTAATGGCTCCCGTGTTCGCAGTAAGAATTCAGGTGAAGGTTTTTTAAAAGCATTATATATGCTTTCCAGGAAAAATACCAGGCGCTATGGAGGCTACATTATTCATGCTGGTATTGTCATCATGTTTGTAGGTTTTACCGGGAATGCATTCAATTCTGAAACGAGAGCTGAGGTCGGTGAAGGTGATATCTTCGAACTGGGACCATATACGTTTAAAGCACAAAGAATTATTCATACTGAAACTGAGAATTATGCAGCTGAGACTCTGGATCTGGAAATAATCAAAAATAGTAAAACAATTGCAATTATCCATCCGGAGAAACGTTATTATTTTGCATCGGAACAACCTTCAACGGAAGTAGATATTTATTCAACTCTGAGATCAGATATATATGCTGTTCTTTCAGGAATGAGTAACGATGGTGAGCGTGTTATTGTTCAAGTATACAGAAACCCATTTGTGAATATGGTTTGGATTGGCTCAATTATCCTCATTTTTGGAACCCTTTTCGCTATGCTGCCAAATTTGCGAGGACAAAAATCTAAAAACAGTATTCCGGTGAATTCAACAAAAGGAGCCATAGCATGATGTATCTAGCATATTTCATCGGTTTGGCTTTTCTCGTCTGGATCATGCTGCCTCTTTTTAAAAAGGACAGTACCTGGGTTTCGTTCTACATGGAAATGGAAGAATTGGCAGACAAAAAGCAAAGGGTCTATGGCAATATTGCTGATCTTGAAATATATGACCCACAGGAAGATAAATAGAGCCAATTCTAAAA
>JAUVKO010000270.1 GCA_030596225.1 Fidelibacterota bacterium | reverse complement strand
TGGGCAATCTGTTCTGCTGAATTGGATGCTTTGATCTGAGGAACCCAATTAAAGATAAGGTATAAACTAGTTAAAAATGCTAGCAATAGCACAATGAGAAAAGCTTTATCAATAATGGATTTCATGCTGTTACCTTTAATTTATTCATATCAATTAAGTAATTCAAACTAATCCTCCAGAATAAAATCAAAGAGTAAGTAGGATATTGTAAAAAAGATGATATCAAATGCCGCAACTCTGATCAAAAGCGAGTAAAATACGTCTGGTATTCCACTGGTTAATACCATACCGGTCAAGGTTACAGACCATATAATGATAGGTGAAACCAGTGGCCAGAGTAACAGAGAAAGTAGGATTTGTTGGTTGCGAGTGTGTACAGCTACTGCTGAAAGAATAGTTCCCAGACTAGTAAAACCAATGGTACCTGCCAAAATAACCGGAATCAGCATAAATATTTGCATGGTCAGCTGTAAGTCATAAAAAATGATGAATATTGGAAATATTAATATCTCGAATATGAGCATGATAATTGTGGCACTGAGAAATTTGCCAAAATATATCTGACCACCATCAATGGGCATTAATGCCATCGCTCTCAGGTTGCCACCTTCTCTTTCTATGGCGAAAGAGTGGTTTAGACCAAACATCCCTGCAAAAATAAAAGCTACCCAGAGTAATCCGGGAGCAATTTCCAACATGACCAACCTGGAAACTTCAAAGGTGAAGTTAAAGATCACAAAGATCAATAGTGAAAATATCCACATCGCCATTATGCTATCTTTAGATCTAAACTCTATACGCAGATCTTTTTTCAATATGGCTAGAGCAGCTCGCATTATTTTTCCTCTTTCATGCGCTTTGCACTAAAATATTTTTCTCTGATCTCATCTGGAGATGTATCTGCCATCGATCCATCCTGGATAATGCTATGTTTTTCCAAAATTAAATAGCGTTCTGACAACGTACTGGCTGTATGCAAATCATGTGTAGTCAGTAGAATGGTTCGCCCCTGGTCCTTTAGCGCTTTGAGCAAAGCAGTAAGCATTCCGACTGCATGTTGATCGAGTCCAGTGAATGGCTCGTCCAGTAATAGTAATAACGGCTTATGCAGCAATGCACGGGCAATGGTCAGACGTTGAGTCATTCCTCTTGAATAGGTGGCCACTAAATCAAAACGACGATGAGTTAATTCCACATCCCGCAAAACTTGCTCAATTCGCTGCTCCATATTTTTAATGTTATATACTTGACCATAATATTCCAGATTTTCAAGAGCTGTCAGATTACCATACAGAAACATCTCATGCGATATTACAGCCAGTTTTGCTTTATTGATCCGATCACTGGGATCGGTTCCAGAGAGCTGAACAGTTCCACTGCTTGGACGTGAAATACCGCTGATGATATTGAGTAATGTTGTCTTTCCGGCACCATTCCGCCCTAGGATACTGACAAACTCTCCGGGCTGTACAACAAAGCTAACATTTCTCAATGCGATGATACGTCCAAAATCTTTGGACACTTTATTAATTTGCAGGGCAGGAACCACTGTGTTATTTGATCCGATCTTGAGTTTTGTATACTGAGATCAATTGGTGGAGGATCTTCTCCTTCCCGGAGTCATCACCAGATGATTTATCCAGAGCAGCATATTCCTGCAATAATGTATCTTTCTGTTCATTGAGCATTTCCATGGAGACCTGTTTCAAATCATCATTTTGGCTTGATATTGAGATGAATAATGCAATCAGAATAAGTAGGATCAGTACACCGGCAAACACCAGCTTGGTACTCATATCCAGACGATGTTCAACAACAACCCGTCCCCTATTTTGTTGTTGCTGTTGCTGAAGCGCAGTTTCTGACATTCCCTGTCCTGAGATATGAAATGTAATTTCCGTTTCTGCCTTAACATTACTGATGGCATATATTGCATAACCATTTTCGTTATCAGTCCCCTTCCTACTTAGTCCAGGAGCAGAAATCTGCATTGAGATAGGCATGACATAAACGTGAAAAGGATCGATGTCATAGGAGACCTTTTCTGTAAGCACTGCTTGTGATGATTCATAGGGCAGGTAATAAGCAAGATCAACCTCGGAACTTCCCGGTTTTAATGCATTAGCAATAACTTGCCCCTTGTCTGTATTAATCAGTTGAGTGCGTATGGGCATACTACTGTTTTTAAAGGTAAGATTATCTAATTGTGTAACATTTTCCGGAATATGAATACTGATAAGCCCGGGGGATCCAATAAATGAAACAGGTGGGTTGGAATGATTCTCCAGAACCAATCTTTTTTGGATATACAGTCTTTCCTCAAAAGCATAAATCACGAAAAAAGGTACACTGACATGCAAATCTGAGATTTGTTCCCTGGTTTCGTACACAGTAATTGAGGTTTCCCAGGCAGTTACAGTTGATGAAGGGACAAACGTAGTCGAATAATTAACACCGTTCAAGCTAGCTTTAATGAGATATTGATTCTGTCCGCTCGAATACACATCGCTAAAGGTTACTGCGTCTTTCACATCGCTTATTGTTGCAAGCTCAACCATACCTTTGGAAATATCCATGAGCACTACGCGATCTGCGTATCCAGGCGCATTCTTGGTTCCATTAAAGATAGTTACTCTGAGATCACCAGCTAAGAGTCCACTAAATAATACCAGAACTATTAGAATTTGCTTCAGGAGCTTGCGTTTCATGACAACTTCTTTCCGCATTTCATACAAAATTTCGCTTCTGAAAGATTATCAGCACCACACCTTGAACACAAATTCTGTTTTTTGTTTTTATCAAGTTTTTT
>JAUVKO010000150.1 GCA_030596225.1 Fidelibacterota bacterium | reverse complement strand
GTGGAGAAGATGTCTACTTTACAGAAGGGTCCTTATTGCCTGCAGTAATAGCATCCATTGCAATCCCTGGATTCTTGTCACCGGTTCAATATGAAGGAAGAACCTTGGTTGACGGTGGTGTTTCCCAACAGGTGCCTATTCGCATGGCTCGAGAAATGGGAGCGGATTTTGTCATGGCAGTAGATGTTGGGCAGGATATAGCCCCTTTGGCAGAGATGGACAATGCCATGGCAATTATGAGTCAGAGTGAAAATATCCGTTCCTGTCATTATCGCGACATGTTAAATCGGGAAGCTAATGTACTTTTACTACCGAGAATGCCAGGAGTGCATTGGTCTGCATATGAACAGAGAGAAGCTTTTGTGAATCTGGGAGTAGAGACGTTTAATGCACAGTTAGATACTTTTGAAAGGGCCTGGTATCAAAAAAGACATCCATTATTTGGTCGGATAAAAGGTCTTTTTTAAATTTAAAATTTTACAATTGAACGGATAAGGATCTTATTACAACATGCGTCAATCTATCAAACTTCTTCTAATTGCTCTATTTCTGATCTCCAGCATGGGGCTTTTGGCCCAGCAGGCATCCAATGATATTCTTGCAGTTGAAGTACTAAGCAGTCGGGATGCAGCAATAGCTGGTGAGGTACTGGATGTGGCACTGGTGATTGATATCGATCATCCCTGGCATGTATATGCTCCCATGGGCAATGATGAGTTTACCCTGCCTATTCAAGCAACTCTTCACAGAGAGGGACAAGCTTTTACAGTTGGTGATTGGCAGTACCCGAAAGCCCAAATGATAGCGGTTGCCGGTGTTAAGGAACCTGCTGCTGTTTACGGTGATCGGATAGTGCTGAGAACCGGGCTTGCAGTAGAGAATGGTGTGACAGAAGCCTTGATACTCAAAGGTGAAGTGTTTTTTCAAGCTTGTGATGATGCTCAATGCCTAATTCCTTCAACGGTTGATTTTACCTTTTCTCTTCCGGTGGTCAACAAATCTTCAGATAGTAATATCATTAATAGTGATGTGTTCTCGACCGCGCAAACTCAGGAGCAGGAACAAGAGTTGGCAGAGGACCAGGATGATAAAGAGATCTCCGGAATAGTGGATGAGTATGGGATGATTCTGACCTTTGTGATCATTTTCTTTGGTGGTCTGGCTTTGAATCTGACCCCCTGCGTCTACCCCCTGATACCGATTACCATTAGTTTTTTCGGTGGAACCGACGCTGGCAAGGGACACACATTTTGGATGGCATTGGCTTATGTGCTGGGAATTGCTGTTACCTATTCTATTCTGGGAGTTGTCGCTGCTTTAGGAGGTGGTCTGTTCGGAGCCCTCCTCACAAACCCCATTGTTTTGATTGGTATTGCAGTTATCCTGATTGGACTATCCCTATCCATGTTCGGGGTTTATGAGTTTAGGCTGCCAACGGGCCTAATGACTGCTGCCAGTCAGTCCAAAGCAGGCATCTTTGGCTCATTTTTCATGGGTTTGACCTTGGGAATTGTCGCTGCACCCTGTGTTGGACCCTTTGTGATCGGACTGCTTACCTATGTTGCAGCCCAACAGAGTGTTGTTTTAGGCTTTACCATGTTTTTCACCCTGGCAATGGGTTTGGGTTTGCCCTACCTGTTCTTAGCAATGTACTCCAGCAAGCTTGCTTCTATGCCTCGCTCAGGAACCTGGATGATCGGTGTGCGCGTGATCTTCGGTCTGGTTCTTATTGCCATGGCTATTTATTTCCTGATGCCTTTGTTAGGTGATGATGCCAATCTTGTTATGGCTCTTTTTCTCATGGGATCAGGTATCTATTTGATCATGTTTGACAGAAGTGCTGAAGACAACGTAAGCTTCAGTCGTATTAAGCAGGCAATAGCCATTATTCTGATCATTATCGGTACCTGGATGGGCATTCCTGAACCTGAATATGGTAGAGCGGGAATTGTCTGGGAGTACCCTACCAGTCAGACCGAATTGGATCAGCTGCTCCTTAGCGATAAGCCTATCATGATCGATGTTTTTGCTGAGTGGTGTATCCCCTGCAAAGAGATGGACAAATTTACATTCCCGGAAGCTAATGTGGTGAAACTATCCAAAAGTTTTATAGCTATTAAAATTGATATGACTCGCCAAAACGGTGAATTTGAGCAAGGCTTCCTGAGCCGGTTCTCCATCAAAGGGGTGCCCACCTACATTTTTTTAAAGAATGGAGAGGAGTTAACTCCGTTACGTTCTACAGGGTTTGAGAATGCTGAGAATTTTATCAAACGGATGAAGCGAGCCCTATAAACCAGTCCAGACCTGCTTTTTCTGTTTTTCTGAAACGGATCTCTAACTTTGAGTAATGCTATATGCAGTATTGAAAGCCTCCTAGTGAGGCTTTTTCTATTGCAGTTGATGTTAGAAACACTAAAATGAGCACCATGGAACAACCTGAACAACCTCAATTATCACCCTTGATCATTGATGGCCCTCCCTGGGAGAAGAAGCATGAGATCGGTTTCTTTGTTGCCTTTGTGGAAACCATCAAAGCTTTTCTGTTTCGACCGGCTAATACATTCAGTGTCATGCGGCGAGCAGCTGGTATTGGGGATGCCCTGGTCTATACGGTGGGGATTCAGGTCTTCACCTTTTTATGGATGTTTGTTGTTACAGATACAAGTCCGGAATCGCTATTACCTCAAAACCCAGAGCTTCGGGATATGCTTCAACTACCAGAGAACTTTTCCCAGATCATGGTGTTGATCTACCCCTTGTCTGTCATACTGTTACAGTTCATATCAGCATTTGCGGTTCACCTGGCTATGAAATGGCGAGATCTGCAAACATATGATTTTTCATTGATATTTCGCATTTTTGCCTATGCCAGTGGGACAGCATCTATCCTCTTGCTCATTCCTGCTATCGGGGGACTTCTATCTCTCATAATGACCATATATCTAGCTTATGTGGGCCTAAGAACCATTTATGCATTACATGCCGGATCATTTATGCTTATAGCACTACTTGCTCTGATCATTACTCTGGGTCTCTATATTCTGTTGGTGTTCGGTGTGACAGTGATGCTGGTTTTCTTTTCTCTATTTATTTAATAATGTTGGCTTGGCAATAGTGAGTTCTAGACTTGCTGTTGAAAATATTTCCAGCTTCATTCCTCACAGGCAGGAAAAACTCAGGGAACCAATCACTTATCCAGTCGTTTTACTCTGTGCAGAAAGGGCTTGCACATGTTGACATTCTTGGCACAAAAGATTAAATTCCCAGTACTTATGCAAGGAACTACAAAAAGATTAATCCTCTTGGTTTTGGTGGCTGTCCTGCTTCAATCCTGCTATACCTTGCTTCACCCTCCCGAGACCTTACCTCTGACCGTAACATCGGTTGTCACAGAACCAGCTATGGTTACATCCCTGGGTGGCTCAGGTTATTATGGATGGGATCCATACTGGGAACCGGTATTACCTTTTACCAGCTATCACCGTGGCTATGGTGCCTCTTACTATAGTCCTTATAACTATTACGACTACCATCATCCTTACTATGCCCCGGTTTATGTGGGAAGCGAGGAGACAACTCCCATAGCTGGACGCAAATACGATCGTGATGATCAACTTGGCGGATCTAGGGATCGGGAGTTGAACAGCTCAGGAGCATCTTCAGGTTCCAGTGGGGGACAAACTTCAGTAGGCTTGAATAATGGTCTATCGACAGCTGCTCCAGCTGTGAGTTCACCTGTGGTTAAGACTTCGGTCGTTAAGTCTCCCAGACCAAGTGTAGGGAACAACAAAAGTGGACGAGAGGTTAAACCCATTAAACAAAAAAGAACAAGTCCTCCTCCACCAAAAAATAAAGATTCAGATAACTCAGACGAATCTTCCTCTAAAAAGCGCGTCAGAACGCGGAATTAGAATATCATGAAATCTAGAATACTTATGATAACCCTGCTCCTGTGGGCGGGAAATCTTGTTGCCCAAAATTATTTGGATGTGATCAGACCATTTCAAGGTATGGATGGTAAGGCAGGGGCTGAAAGTGGGATGGTCCCGGCTGCTATGGTTGAGAGTAATGCTTTGCTGGGTAATCCTGCTTTGCTTAGTTATAGCGAAAAAGCATATCTGGCATTTGACATAAGTATTGACCAAGTGGCTGGAACGAGTGTTTTCAATTCCACCATTTGGGAAAAGCCCCAGGAGCAAGGTCTAAATTTCAATAGCCTGACCTATATCTATCCTGTTCACGTTTATCGGGGTGCCTGGGTCTGGGGAGTTAGTCTACAGTCAGTAAAATCGTTTAGCAGTATCAGCGAATTCGGTGATTTTGACCCTGATGATGATTTCTATTATCAGTATCACAATCAGGAGACGGGTGCTTTATCAGCTCTTACCGTTGGATCCTCTTTTTTAGTCACGATGAATACCAGCCTGGGATTTGCAGTCAATTATCTTAGGGGTGAGAATTCCATGATCAAAGTTTATCAAGAGACTGACCCTCACGATATTTACACTTTTGATCGCTTTGTGGACAGCTTGCATTTTACGCCCCAATATAGTGGGTTCGGGGCAAGATTCGGGTTATTGAGTGAGCTTACTGAGACTCTCAATCTAGGTATTTCAGTGGAGTTTCCATCCAGGATCTCAGTGTCTGAGTCATCTGGTAGAGACTCGATCGAATGGTTGGATTGGGATACGAGTGGTATGCCTTATTATCCATTAAAAAAAATAATTATTGCCCATGAGACTTTTTCGGCGTTGGAATATACCGTTTGGGGTCCCTGGCGCCTGGGACTTGGATTGGGTTTTGTTGCTGCCCCGCTTGAAGCCAGCGTGAACTATAGATTCCACACTTATCGTACGACTGCATTGAAGGGTGATATTCTTGATCCTCTTAGCGGAAACAATCTTGAAGCCATTATTGATGAGCAGATCAGTGATAATATTCAAAATGTACATGAATTTTCGGCTTCATTACTTTGGTCTCTCCATCCCCTTGAACTTTCATTTGCAGCCTCGTTCATGAATGATCCACTGAATTATCACCTGGATAATATTGTGCGCATGGACCTGGGAGTTGGTTACCAACTTAGGTCTGGTCTGGGTTTTACTTGGGCTTTGCGGAATGAGCAGTGGCAAAGCGACTTGAATCATACTCTGGGAAGCGGTGTGAAACGAACAGTTGAGGTAGAGAACAATTTTTCCAAGTTACAATTTGGCATTAAGTATATTTTATAACGTTAAGCTTAAGAATGGAGACCGCTTCACTCCTGACTCATCAAATAATATGAGAGCATTCGGGAAATGCCTTAATATCAAACATCGCCCTAGACAAAACCGTCATAAAAAAATGCAATTAATTTTCGGGAAGGCTTCCTTTGGCATGATATTTATATAAGTTGTTATGATGTTTTACGAACAAATCTCACGATCAAATCCATTCGATATATACAGGAGAAATAAATGAACCGCAAGATGGTAACCATCGACGGGAATGAAGCTGCTGCTTACATTGCCCATAAAACCAACGAAATTTGTGCTATTTA
>JAUVKO010000271.1 GCA_030596225.1 Fidelibacterota bacterium | reverse complement strand
TTACATTTTGGACATTCCCAGTTAGTGTGTTGCATGGTTTGCTCCTATTAAACTTAATCTGGACATTAAGTTTATCGAAATGTCCAATGTCTGGTTATTCTTTCCTCTTATACCAATTGCAGTTCTAAAGTGTCTATTAACTTCAAAATATTTTAGTGCTTTTACGATCTTAATGTTTTTTGCATAGCCATGGCTATGGATAAAATATTAAGTGAAGTAAAACGGTAAAAGATGAAGAAATTACAGGCAGTTTGGAACTGAAATTGGTATTAGACTTCAACGACCATTGAACAGGCTTCGACCCTTCGATTACACTCCAGTCTACGTTCTTCGAGCTACGACCTGGCAGGCAGGACAGGCAGGCTCAGCCTCCGGATGATCCTAGCTAAACGCCTGGTGCTTCTTCCGGCAAAGGCTCTTCAATTTCAGGATCAAGTTCCATTTCCGGGTCTTCCACCAATTGTTTCAGCAATTCCAGAGCCTTGATACTATAAAAGCCATCATTTATGCGTTCATCAAAACTGTAGCGAATGGTCATCATATCCTTGACAGCCGGTCGTCCTCGATCATCCAGCATCATGCGGGGTTCATTGGTTCCCAGAGCCATAAAAACGGGAATATCTCCCCAGTTATAGAGATGATGGTAAGCTGGCTGCAAGCCAATGCTCCCCAGGTTGGCAATAAATATACTGGCAAAAAGTTCATCAGCATGAATTAGACTTTTTGGCAGCCAGCCAAAATGATTTACTGTTTTTAATAAGCTGGTAAAAAAGCTGACCATAAAATTTGGGAATTTGAATACCAAGTCCATCTCTTTATCAGAGGTGGATTTACCCCCTTCTCTCCCCTTATCGATGCCACCTTGAATATGACGAACAGTTTCCTCAAAAGTCCAGTTCGGATCGATCTTCTTTTTCACCACTACTAATGGAGCTTCATCATTCATTTCCTTTTTCATGGAAAAGCTGATCCAAATCCCATCCCTTTGATAGATACGCCGGCCGGCAACAAAGCGATTTAAGCCTGGGCGTCGATGGATCACCTGAGCAGTGCGCCAGATGATGAAATGCAGAATACTGGCTTTGAGACCACTTTTTTTCCGGAATTCCTCAACATATTTCCAGGTTTTTTCCACCTCAATGTGCTGCTCGTAATAGACAGTGGATTCTACTCGGCTATGCATGAGAAAGGGCATAATGCGACGGGTATGTGATATATTCTTGATATAGGTTCCATCCGGTCTCCAGTGAAAAGGCATATTCAGGCTCCGATCTAATATTCTAGTATATAGTTAAATTGCATGGCACGCTCCAGAGAACGTTCCCGGGCTCCGACATTACGCCAGGTATAGGCGATGCTGGATGAATTATTTAAAGCAAACTGAAAACCCATGTTCCAGGTGATACCCACGTCTTTTAAGAGTATGTGGTCAAATTCCATGGTGGCTATCAGTCGACGGGTAATTTGTTGTTCTACTCCAAAAAATAAAAAGGCATCATACACACCGTCAAAAGTAGCTGAGGTATCATGATAAGCGAATAAATCGGTCACAGCCAAACCCCCACTCATACGACCCCGCCCCAGGTGCAAGGTCTTAAAACGGTCATATTTATAAGTGGCAACAAGATAGGCATTTCGTGGTGGACTCCACTGGTACTCCACCAGTTCTGTGGAGTCATTCTCAGTAGTTACCGTCCAATTACGACTTGTACTTTCAGCTCCAATAGCTAAAGAGGGTATAATCTTACCTTTTTGTTCCCAGATACGAAACTTGGTGCTCACGAAGGGAAGTTCAAAACCAAAAGCATCCAGATCATGTCCCAAAAATTGATTTATCTGAAATTCTGCACCCCATTCCCAATGATTCCAAATACTAATGGTGTTGGCAACTCGTAAGTTACCATTTGCATCATTTTGGACATCCAAGCCAATAAAACGATTTTCAATAATGGCAGCTGTAGGTACATCTATGAGTCGACGGATACGCAAAGGATACGCTTTGGGTAGCAGATGAAACTCACCACCAATCTCACCTGATCTGAGATCTGAACCGGTTAGTCGTCGGGCACCAATGTAGCGTTTCATCCAATAGTCTGTATTCATTTTGACTTCTGTAACACCTGCAGTAGAGCTGGCATGGATCATTTGATCGCGCTTGGTATAAACACCAACATGACTAATGCCTTTACCCAGCGTATCAAAGAATAATAGATCGCCATACTGGAGTTCATTTTTTACAACTTCATCCCCAACAGTATACTGCATCCGAGAAGTGCGGGGAATGATTATTCCCTGATCTCGATAAACACCTGATGTGAACCCGGAACAGTCGACACCCCTTCCTGGTTCAGTACCACCCCACCTGTAAGGGGTTCCCATATATCTGTCAAAAGACTTATCCATCTTTTTCTTATTAAGATCATCATAGACACCCACCTTCTGTGAACTGCAAGCATTCAGCAGAATGACAATAATGACACTCCAGATAAATAAGTTTTGTCGTCGCATCGACATTCTCCCGTGTTGTTTTCCCACCTGAATTTAGTTCTGAAAATATAGTTGTTGCCGGAAATTGTGCAATGGAGGGTTTATACCAATTGTACTTCAAAAGAGTCTATATGAATTCAAAAGATTTTTCTGTTTTACAATCTTTGACGAAGCCGCAAAAAGTATGAGAGAAAACATGAAAACAGCTCTATCTGTAATAAATATAAACCCTTAGACGATATTGCTGTATGTGCATAATTATCAACACTTTGCGTCTCTGCGATCTCTGCGAGAGGGACTTTTT
>JAUVKO010000020.1 GCA_030596225.1 Fidelibacterota bacterium | reverse complement strand
ATGAACCAAGCAGGACATAATCAGAAAATGATTGCCAAATTCATAGAAGTTCATCCCTCAACTATCAGTCGAGAACTGAGAAGGAATCGAGGAGATCGAGGGTATCGCCATAAGCAAGCCCACCAATTTGCCATGGAACGTCGTCAAGATAAGTCCAAGGTCAGTATTGATTCTGGTGCATGGTCATTTATTGAGTCTTTGATACGAGAGGAATGGAGCCCTGAACAGATCAGCGGATGGGTAGCAGAAAATATGTCCTATTCAGTCAGCCATGAACACATCTACCAATATATTCTCTCAAACAAGTAGCGAGGGGGTAACCTCTACCAATACCTTCGTTGCAAGAAACAGCGTAAGAAGCGTTACGGTAGCCATGAACGCCGTGGTCAGCTTGTTGACAGGGTTAGTATAGAGCAACGTCCAGATATCGTAGAGAAACGCAGTCGCCTAGGCGATTGGGAGCTGGACACCATTGTTGGTAAAAATCATAAACAGGCTATTGTTACTTTGACAGAACGTAGATCTGGCCTAGCTCTAATCAAAAGGGTTGAACGAAGTACTGCGGACCAAGTCTCAAAAGCAATCATCAGCCTGTTAAAGCCACATGAAAAGTGGGTTCATACAATGACAGCTGATAACGGTAAGGAGTTTGCTGAGCATAAGACTATGGCTAATAAATTGGATGCAGACTTCTACTTTGCTCATCCCTATTCTCCTTGGGAACGTGGTTGTAATGAGAATATGAACGGCCTGATAAGGCAGTACTTTCCCAAAGGAATGGACTTCTCAACTATCGATAAGTCTGATGAAGATTTTGTCATGAACAGATTAAATAATAGGCCGAGAAAACGTCTTGGATTTAGAACACCCAATGATGTATTCTTCGGGAAACAGAAAATTGCACTTACGAGTTGAACTCAGCCAATAAAATCTTTTTCTGATATCAATAAACAATAATATCATAATAGTTTGATGAAAACAGGGAATACTGAGCCTTAGAATTCACTAGAATGTAGAAAATCTAGAGTTGAAAAAGAAAAAATAGAATGGATATATTTCATGGATGTGAAACTGGGTTGTCTCAATAAAATCAATGACAAAAGCAAGCTGGTCATCTATATTGCCCGCCACTTGAGGGTCAGCCTTAAGCGATGGTGCAGGTCAAAGATCACAGAAAGAGTGGAACCTTAAGGGGGAACACTGATTTAGACCTTTGAGATGTATGATTATTTTAAAAGGATAAAAGAAGATATGAAAAAAATCATTACTGCAGCACTAATATTGATTTCAATCATGGGTCAACTGTTGGCTCAGTTTCCTGATGAACTGGTATCCCAAGCACGCGAAGCCATCAAAAGTTTTAATATTTCTACAGCTGATAGTTCCTATAAAGCAGCCATGAAGGCAGTTGATGAAGATGAGTACAAAAATATTCAGGCTGAATGGCAGATCCTGGAAAAGATCAATATTCTGTTAGCTGATGGTCGTCGTTCTTTGGACCGTACTGATTATGAAGAAGCTGTAAAAAAGTATAGCGATGCGATTGCGCAGATGGATGCTTCCCCACATGATATCTGGGGTAAGTTCAAAGGTGAAGCATACCACAGCATGGGGTGGGCTTATTATCGTCAGGAACAACCTATTAAGGCTGCCGGAGAATTTCGGAATGCTATGAGTTTTGATCCTGAAGAGCTAAAACATAGTAAAGCCATTGAAATGGTGAGAAATAAGCACTACACAGAAGGTCACAAATATTTCAAGCGTAAAGACTATATGTCTGCCCGTGTTGAATATGAGAAGGCAGTCGCCGTAGATCCTTCATTTGCCAGTGGCTTTTATCAGTTGGCTTTGATCGCTAAGAAAGATGGTGATCTCAACAAAGCAGAGAATTTTTACCGTGACGCTGTCACCAGTGATCCCGTCCACTATAAATCCTGGTATGGTTTGGGTACTCTTTACAGTGAGATGGGTAATAATAAAAAAGCTATCGAATCTTTAAAGATGTCCATTTCTATTAATGCCAGCTATGAAAAGGCCTATTATGTACTTGGTCGTGTGTACGAGAGCCAGAAAAGCAATAGCTTGGCTATTCAAAACCTTAAAAAGGCTATTGAAGTCAAAAAAACTTATACTAGAGCTTATGAGCTTTTGAGTAAGATCTATATTGATCAGGAAAAATATCAAGCAACAATCACCTTGCTGAAAAAATTAACAGGTAAGTCCATTTCTTATAAGACAAATTATCATTTAGCTCAGGCTTACAACGGTTTGGGGAATCATTCTGCGGCACTTACTGCTGCATCTGCTTCATTAGCCAAGAAAAGGAATTGGGCACCGGCTCTGATCGAGAAGGGTGATGCCTTAAAAGGACTCAAGCGTAATAAAGATGCTGTGATTGCTTATCGTCTGGCTGCAAAGGACGCACGCTGGAAATCTATGGCTCAGTATCGTATTGACGAATTGACCAAATGGGAAGGCAGATAAGCAGTCCCCAAGAGCAAGAATTGAAAAGGCTGTCCATGTGGCAGCCTTTTTTTATCAGCCTTCACAGAATACCCTGACCGATATCAAGTATTTAATTGAAGTGAAATCAAAGTAAATTTCCATTTTTTCCATAGATACTAAAGAATAAATTAAACACTCATGGCAATTTGTGGAATAGGTAGTGATATCGTTGAAGTCAGTCGCATTAAGCGATTACGAGAAACTTATGGTGACCGCTTTTTACGCAGGGTATTCACCAAGGGGGAAAGAGCCTATTGTGAATCAAAAGAACACCCTGAAACCCATTTAGCAGGTCGTTTTGCAGCCAAAGAGGCTATTGCTAAAGCTGTCTATCAAAGTGGTTATGATAAGGTGATCCTCTTCTCCGATATTGAGATTCTGAACGATGCTGAAGGCAGACCTCAAGTATCCCTGTTAACTCATATACGGGGTAATTGTCTGGTTACCATTTCACATGAACAATCCATGGCCATCGCTTTCGCTGTATTGGAGTCCTGATACGGTGCGTGTTTTTCTCTCTATGGTAGCCAATCGGGCTGTTGATGATTATGCCATAAATACAATGGGAATTCCCGGTACAACGCTCATGAAAAATGCCGGTAATGCAGCTATTTATCAAATGGAAGCTCATGGTCTTCTCCAGGAATCTCCAAAGGTATTGATCCTGGCCGGTAAGGGGAATAATGGGGGTGATGGGTATGTTATTGCAGCCGGGCTGGTCCAGCGTGGAATTTCTGTTACTCTGATAACTATTGTGGATGAATCCGGGTTACACGGAGATGCATTACATTACTATCGAGCTCTAAAAGATCTGGATTTGGAGATCGATGTATGGCGAAATACAATTGATCAACAAACCAAGATCAAAGATGCTGATGTTATTGTGGATGCATTATTAGGAACTGGCATTAGTGGAGAGATTAGAAGTCCTTATTCAGAGATAATCACCCAGTCCAATCTTAGTAAAGCCCGCATTGTTGCAGTGGATGTTCCTTCAGGGATGAGCGGTGATCTGGGTCGGATATTGGAACCCTGTATCAAAGCTGAACTCACCATAAGTATGGGCTTTGGTAAACAAGGCAGTCTTTTTGAACCCGCTCGGAGCCATTGTGGAAAAACAGTGCCAGTAGATATTGGTTTTCCGGCAGATAGCCTGGAGCATGTAGATGAGCGAGGTCTGCACGAACTTGAACAAACAGATTTTCCGGCATCAAGGTTTACACGTTCTGCTGATGCTCACAAATATTCTTCAGGAAAAGTATACATAATTGCAGGGTCGCGAGGTTTTACCGGAGCAGCATTGTTAGCCTCCACCGCCGCCTTGAGGTCTGGTGCTGGCTTGGTTAAACTGGCTTTGCCTGAATCTCTGGGACATATTGGTGAAAGCACTTCCCTGGAAACCATTGTGGAATACATGCCTGAAACCTCTGAACAAAGTTTCGCTGCAGCAGCTTTTCCGGCGCTTAAAACAGGGTGTAGTTGGGCAGATGTCGTTGCTTTGGGACCTGGTATTGGGAGAAATCCTGAAACTCAGCAAGTAGTGAGAGATATCATTGCAAACGTGGAGCATCCCCTGCTTATCGATGCAGATGCTCTGTTTGCCTTGAGTAAAGACCCACAGATTTTGCTGAAGAGGAATGCCCCCACAATTTTGACCCCTCACTTAGGTGAATTCAAGCGCTTGCTTGATCTGGATGGAGATCAGATTCCCTCCTGGCAGGATGCCCTGACTTTCGCTCAAACTTATGGAGTTTTTGTTCTGCTGAAAGGCGCTCCCTCTATTTTGGCTTCGCCAAGCGGTGATGTTTCTGTTAATTCTACCGGATACTCAGGCATGGCTACTGCTGGTAGTGGTGATGTTTTAAGTGGAATCATCGTATCGCTTTGGGCACAGTGGATTAATGTTCCACAAGTTTTGAATTTCGCTATGTATGTTCATGGCAAGGCTGCTGATTTGAACCGAGAAGCAAAAGGTGTGTTGGGGCTGACAGCTGGTGATATTGTGAATTCACTGCCGGAAACACTAAAGGAATACGGTGGTTTACCGACTTAAATATTTTGCACCTGCAATACTTTATGTGCTGCTCATCACGCTGCTTTCCAGTTTGGATCAAGAAAGCGTGGCTTATCTATCCTGGGGAATTCAAGATTTTATCCTGCACGCGGTTGAATATAATTTTTATGGGGTGACCCTGATCTGGGCTTTCTATCGAGAAAAACCGCAACATGAACTTAAAATGTCTTTTCGTCTTGCAGTGAGCGTGGGTGCCCTTTCTGCCGTGGCCGATGAGTTTTATCAATCTTTCGTACCTACTCGCTATTCAACTATCGAAGATATAGCTGCAGATGTGTTTGGCCTTATTCTCTCCATAATTACTTTCTCCCTTCTAATGAAGATACCCTTACTAGAGAAATTCAGAAAAGATGCTTAAGACACTACACATTGAAAACTTTGCTATTGTGGATGAGGCTAATGTCAGTTTTGATGATGGCTTGAATATCATAACCGGGGAAACGGGTGTTGGAAAATCACTTATTGTAGATGCTCTGAGCATCGCTCTTGGAGAAAGAGCTTTCAAAGATTTTATTCGTGATGGGTATCCAAGCGCCATTGTTGAAGCCGTCTTTGAGGTGAAAAAAACTGAGTTATCCAAGCTTAATGAATTAGGTATTGATTCCTCTGCCATTACGATTAAACGAGAGATCAAACTTCAAGGCAGTTCGAAGGTTTGGATCAATGGTCGAACCCGGTCTGTTCAAGAACTTAAAGAGTTGGGAGATCGACTGGTTGACCTGCACGGTCAGCATGAACACCAATATCTACTTAATGAAGAACATCATATTGATTTTCTGGATCAGTTTGCCGAAACAAGCTTATTAAAGCAGGATGTATCAGAAAAACATCAAGCGCTTAGCACCTTAATCCGTGAACTACGCGAACGGGAACGAGATGCCTCAAGCCGACATGAGCAGTTACAGCTTTATGCTTTTCAGCTACAGGAATTGAACGACGTGAATCCACAAGCAAATGAGTTGGACGAGTTGGAAAAGGAACGTCGTATTCTGGAAAATGCCCTTACCATCAGTGAGCAGGCAGAAGCACTTTTTCATCAAGTGGAAGATTCCGAGGATTCTGCCATCCAGCGCTTGAATAAGATCATTGGCCAGTTAGAAGGTTTGAGCAGTTATACAGATACTGCTGCAGCGTTTCTCCCTGAAGCTCTGGCTGCTCGCGTATCACTCCAAAGCATTGCTGATTTTGCTTCAGAATACAAAAAAGAAGTTCAATCTGACCCACAGCGACTGAGTGAGGTGGAATCTCGTTTAAAAATGCTTAATCGCATCTGCCAGAAATACAATCAAACCTATCCGGAACTACTAATTTACTGGCAGGATATTCGCGATCGTCTCAATATACATGATAATCCTGATTGGAGCAGAGAAGAGCTGATCAGTTCCATTGAATCTGCCAAGCTGCAATATTCCCAAGCCTGTGAAGTGCTGAGTAAAAAGCGCTGTGAGGAAGCAGATATCCTTTCAACTGCTGTCGTAGACAAATTGAGTTATTTGGGAATTCCAAAGGCTCGCTTTAGGATCGAAGTAGAGCAGGAAAATCAGGAAAACGGTCCGGTTGAGTTGGGGGCAAAGCAGCTTAAGGGTGATGAGACCGGGATGGATAAGGTCATATTCTGGATGCAGGCCAATCCTGGAGAATCATTGCGTCCTTTAGCCAGAATTGCTTCCGGCGGTGAAATCAGCAGGATCATGTTGGCCATCAAGTCAGCCATGTCCGGGAAAGATGGGATCGGAACCGTGATCTTTGATGAGATCGACACGGGTATATCCGGTCGTATTGCACGCGTGGTAGGCAGTGAGCTTAAAGCGCTTGGTCGCCATCATCAACTTATCAGCATTACTCATTTACCCCAGATCGCCAGCTTGGCTGACAGTCACTTTCGCGTAGAAAAACATTTCATCAATGATCGGACTGTCACACGAGTGAAACGCCTGAATGACGATGAAAAAGTCACGGAGATTGCCACACTCATTGGTGATGGTGCTCCGGGAGAAGCCACACGCATGGCTGCGAAAGAATTGCTAAGACAAGAGGATTAAAATCAGGTGCGCCTCAGATATATCATTATACTGATTACTTTAGTCTTAATTAGTGCCTGTACCAGGGAAGCTCCTAAATCTGAACTCAGTGATCCGGGATTTGGAGTACTTGAAGACATTATTGAAGCTGGGGTTGGCTTGGTGCATCTTCCTGTGTTGCTAAAAAGTGATCAGGTGATCAAGGGAATCCAATTCACACTGGCCTGGGATACTACTATTGCCAAGCTTGGCAAACCGCTGCTGACAGACCTGAACCCCGGTTTTAACGTAAGTACCAGTGAGGCAGTTGATGGACAGATGAAAGTCTTGATCTTTAGTTTGACCGGTGATGAGTTGAACACCCTGGTTCCTGAGATATTGACCATTCCTGTGAGTCTCATCAATCCACAGGCAGATCAGCTCATATTATCATTTGAGGAGGCTGTTTTCGCCGGTCCAAATGCCATGTCTCATAAAATTCCCATTAGCCATGCGAAACTTAAGGTTAAGCACTCATGACTCACATTGATCTCCGATCTGATACAGTGACTCGGCCAACAGACGGGATGCGAAAAGCCATGCATACTGCTGATGTTGGGGATGATGTCTATGGTGAAGACCGATTGATGAATGAACTTCAGTCTACAGTTGCCGAAATGTTGGGTAAAGAAGCCGGTCTGTTCATTCCATCAGGAACCATGAGTAATCAGTTGGCTATTCGGAGTCACACTCAACCCGGTGATGAAGTTATTTGTGATTACAATGCCCACATTTTTAACTATGAGGGTGGAGGGCCGGCTCTGCTCAGTGGAGTGCAATTGCATCCTCTCCCCGGAGATCATGGTATTCTTGAGCTTGCCCAGATTGTGAAAGCAATGAGACCTGTTGATCACCACTATGCTCAAACTCGACTCATTACTCTGGAAAATACCCATAATCGTGCCGGTGGCGTTGTCTATCCGCTCTCGATGATCGAACTAGTAGCTGAGTATGCCCGGAAACAAAAGCTCCTCATGCATTTGGACGGAGCACGGCTCATGAATGCTGTAATTGCCAGTGGTATTGATCCGGCGGCTTATGCTGAACCCTTTGATTCGGTCAGTCTCTGTCTATCAAAAGGGCTGGGAGCACCTGTGGGATCGGTTTTGGTGGGGGATACTGATTTTATCGATAGAGCACATCGCTTTCGGAAAATGTTTGGAGGAGGAATGCGTCAGGTGGGCAGTCTGGCTGCCGCAGGTCTATATGCACTGGAAAATCATATAGAGCGTTTGACTGAAGACCACCATCGAGCCAAGGAACTGGCCAAAACCTGCCAGGAACTCGGAGTGTTGGAGTACGATCTTGCCTGGACCCACACCAATATCGTACTGTTGGCATTTCCGGCTGGAAATACATCAGAACTGGAAGCAGAATTCAAGCAAGCGGGTTTGCTGGTCTCAGTTGTGAATGATCAAAGAATACGCCTGGTCACCCATCTTGATTTTAATGATCAGCAGTTGGACAGCGCAAAAGAAATATTGAAAAAAGTGTTAGGTTAAGACATGAAGAAAAAAATTGTCATTGTAGGTGCTGGAAGTGTTGGGTTTTATCTGGCAAAGACTTTGGTCGAACTGGGAAATGATATCAGCATCATCGATACAGATCCCGAGAAGGTGCAAAGAGCCAAACAGGAACTTGATGCCTTAGTTATCGAAGGTCATGGTGCTCAATCCAATACTTTAAAAGAAGCTCAAGTGGAATCTGCTGATCTTTTTCTGGCTGTGACGCGTATCGATGAGATCAATATTGTTGCTTCCATGAAGGCTAAACTGATGAACCCCAAGGCAAAGATTCTAGCCAGAGTGCGGAGTGGCGACTATCAGAAGGATGATGCCCTCCTCAATTTAGCTGGACTGGGTATCGAAATGGTGATCAATCCGGAGCAGATTGCCGCTCGAGAGATTCAACATCTGGTTCAACATGCCACAGCCCAGGAGATCATGACCTATAGTCATGGTCGTGTTTATATGGTTGCTTTGACACCGACTGATACATGTGACATCATGCATAAAGCTTTGCGAGACCTGGGTAAGATCTATGACGATCTACCTTTCCGAACCGTTGCGATTGATCGGGATGGAACGACGATCATACCTGGTGGGGAGCATATTTTTAAACCCGATGATAAGATATTTGTAGTCTGCTTGAAGTCTAAGCTCAAAGAAATGTATCGACTCTGTGGATATAAGCAGAAGAAAATGATAAAAACCGTTATCATCATGGGCGCCGGAAAATTGGGACGTCTTGTTGCGGCCAATTTGAAAGATCAATTCAACGTCCGGCTGGTGGATCATCGGAAAGACAAATTGCTTAAAGCTGCCAAAGAACTTCCGGACGTACTTCTGCTTCATGCTGATGGACTGGATCTTGATTTCCTTGAGAGTGAAGGTATCAGTGATTTTGATGCCCTTATCACTCTTACCGATGATGAGACCACCAATTTGTTTGCCGGACTTATTGCCAAGAAAAAAGGTGTGGAGAAAGTGATCGTACATATCAATTCACCTGATTATCTCCACTTGGTAAAAGGATTGGGTATTAACTCTGTGATAAGTAAGAATCTATCGACTGTGGATGCCTTTATGCGTTATGTGGTACGAGGACAGGTCCACTCAGTGATGATGTTGGAAGGCATCGATACGGAAGTGATTGAATTGACTCCGGCACCTGGCAGTAGGATCATTGGAGTTCCTCTGCAGGACGTGGATTTCCCACCGGACGCAGTGGTAGGAGGGATTATTCGTTCTGATGGAGAAGAGATAGCTACAGGCAAAAGTATCATTCATGCCACGGATCGTGCCATTGTGTTTGCCAGAGCATCCAGAGTAAGTGATGTCGAAAAACTATTCAACTAAACGTTTCAGTTTACTGCCGACCCTGAATGTACTGGCAGCTCTGACTCTATTCATCGGGATATCCATGGGGTTTTCATGGTTGGTTTCACTGGCTTATGGTGATGGTGATAGTAAAGCTCTATTTGCGTCAATGATGATTACTCTGGCTGTCGGGGGTGTTGGCTATATCTTTACCAGGCATAATCACGTCCTGGCTCCCCGTCAGGTGTTCTTAAGTGTTAGTTTAAGTTGGATCTCAGCCTCTTTCTTTGGGGCCTTACCCATGTTCTTCGCGACGGATCTATCTTATACTGACTGTTTTTTCGAAGCCATGTCAGGGTTTACCACCACGGGAGCATCAATTCTGACTGATATCGAAAGTTTGCCCCATGGTCTTCTGTTCTGGAGAAGTTTCACTCACTGGCTGGGAGGAATGGGGATCATTGTCTTTACAGTGACAGTCATGCCCCTGGCCGGGAGAAGCGGAACACTACTTTTTGCAGCAGAAGCCCCGGGACCGGTTAGTGATAAGATCACTCCCCGTATCTCTGAAACGGCAAAATTATTGTATGGCGTTTATGTGCTTATTTCAATCACTGAGTTTATCTTGCTGTGGCTTGGACCCATGGATTGGTTTGATTCAGCCTGCCATACATTCGGGACCATGGCCACGGGAGGTTTTTCCACTAAGAATGCATCTATCGCTCATTTCCAGAGTGCCTATGTTGACTGGGTGATCATCATATTTATGGTGTTAGCGGGAACCAATTTCTCTCTCCACTATTTTGGATTGCATGGCAAATTCATTCGCTACCTCAAAAGTCGGGAATGGCAATTCTGGATGAGTATTATGGTGATGGCCATGGTACTGGTATCGGCTGATCTGTACTATTCAGCTCATTATCAAACTGATGGTGAAGCTATTCAAGCGCTTAAAGCTGCACCCGTTCGGCAAGTCGTCTTTCAGGTTGTTTCCATCATAACGACCACGGGTTTTGTCACTGCAGATTTCGAACAATGGTCCACATATGCCCAGTTTATGCTTTTTGGGCTTATGTTTATTGGTGGTATGGCAGGATCTACCGGCGGAGGCATTAAAGCTATCCGGATATTACTTTTTACAAAGATGGCTATTACAGAATTGCGCCGTATGATCCATCCGCGTGCTTATCTACCTATTAAACTACGCAATCAATTTGTTGATGATGATGCTATCCGTAATACGACCACCTTTTTGCTGTTCTTTATGGTCATTTTTGTTGGCTTAGCCTTTTTCCTAACCGGGTTTGGGCATGATCTGGTCACCAGCACAACGGCTTCGGTCTCTATGCTCTGTAATATTGGACCTGGTTTGGCTGAGGTGGGACCAACAGATAATTATTCATTTTTTAGTGATATTGAAAAATGGTTTATGGCATTTGTGATGATGTTGGGTCGATTGGAAGTACTAACAGTTGTGGTATTGTTTAATCGTCATTTTTGGAGGTCTTAATGGAATATGTGAAGCTTGATATTCATGGCGCTATCGCTAGAGTAACCATTGATCGACAAGGCAAGCTGAATGCTCTGAATGCAACTGTATTGGATGAGCTGGAAAGTTGTTTTTTAGATTTGCAGGAGAATTCAGCGGTTCGTGCTGTCATTGTGACCGGTGCCGGAGAGAAATCCTTTGTTGCCGGGGCAGATATCAGTCAATTTCCATCTTTAACACCAGAGGAGGCCCAGGCTTTTTCAGTCCGTGGTCAAACTGTCTTCTCGCTCATCGAATCAAGTTCTAAGCCTGTAATTGCTGCAGTGAACGGCTTTGCCCTGGGAGGTGGCTGTGAGTTGGCCTTGGCCTGCCATCTTAGGTATGCTTCAGATAATGCTGTGTTTGGACAACCAGAAGTGAAACTGGGGGTTATTGCCGGCTATGGAGGGACTCAGCGTTTGCCACGCCTGATCGGTACAGGACGTGCTTTAGATTTGCTCTTGTCCGGTAGGATGGTCAAAGCTAAAGAGGCACATCAAATGGGGCTGGTCAATGATGTGTTCACACTGGCAGAACTCTTGACAAAGGTTGAGGAGATAGTCAAAGTGATTCTGGCTCAAGGTTCTCAAGCTCAAGCTTTTACCCTGAATGTCGTATACAAAGGAGCTGGAAAATCTCTGGCTGAAGGGCTAAAAGATGAAGCCACTGCATTTCGCAATGTCTTTGAAACTGAGGATCGTGTTGAGGGTGCCCTGGCTTTTCTGGAGCGTAGATCACCTAAATTCAAAAATCGATAAATTTTTATAAAACTAATCACTATGGTTCCGACTAAACGCAGATTTGCCCTTTATGCCCAGAATCGTTTGCATGCTCTGGGAAGCAAGACAGCCAATGGTCTCATTCTTTTTCGCTATGAAGAGATTCAAGTCATTATTGATCGTAGTAAAGCAGGGCAGAAAGCTCAAGATGTCCTGGGGTATGGCGGAAATATTCCCATTGTTGCAAATGTAACGGAGGCCATGGAATATAAGCCGGACACCCTGGTTGTTGGGATTGCTCCCGTAGGGGGGGCAATCAAACCTGCATGGCTTCCTGAACTGAAGATCGCTTTAGAAGCCGGTGTCGAAGTCTGGGCGGGCTTACATCAATTCTTAGCTGATTTTGAAGAATTACATGCTTATCATGAGCTGATCTGGGATGTCCGCCGTCCACCGTTGGGACTGAAAGTTGCTCAGGGGCACTGGCGAAATAGAAAGTCAAAAGTACTGCTCACCATTGGCTCTGATTCCAATGTAGGGAAGATGACGACAGCTCTGACGCTTCAGCTGCATCTAAAGGAAATGGGACTGGACTCTATCTTTGTCGGAACCGGTCAAACGGGGATGATGATCTCAGGTCGCGGAGTTGCAGTGGATGCGGTTATCTCTGATTTTGTTAATGGCGCCATTGAAGCCGAGATTGATAAAGTTGATGGTCAGGCACCCCTAATTATTGTGGAAGGGCAGGGAGCTATCACACATATGGGCTATAGTGGTGTAACCCTGGGTTTAATCCATGGTGCTATGCCAGATGCATTTATTCTGGCTCACCAACCCAGCCGTATCATAGATGATTATAATCATCATTTGCCTAATTTGAGGACGGTTATCGATCTTCATGAAGCGCTGATGGCTCCCTTCAAGCCTACTAAGGTTATAGGGATCAATCTGTACTCCAAGGGATTGAGCACCAGAGCAAGTCAATTGGAATGCCGAAGTATTAATAAAGATATCGGTTTACCGGTTGAGGATATGGTTAGGGCACACGAAAAAGTTGTCGCTGAAAACGTGATCCGCACTTTGTTCAGAAGTCAGAAATCAGAATCCAGTAGTCAGATAGCCATAAAAGATTGATAAAACTATAAGCAAATCTCTGCGTTCTCTGTGTACTCTGTGGTTAAGGCATTGATACATAAATTGTGAGTGAATAAAATGACATTATCCCTGAACTGGTCCATTAAACGAATCACCACCAAGTTTGAATTCAAGATTGCCCGCAGTGCCGAGAGCTATTACGATGTGGTCATCCTGAAATTGAGTGACGGGATCAATACCGGCTATGGAGAGGCAGCACCTTCAACGCGCTATGAAAAGGGACCGGAAGTCATTCTTAAACTATTGGTGCAACACAAGAATCAAATTCTGGTATTGCCCCTGGAAGATTATGAGAAGCGGCAGGATGCGTTGGAACAGATGTTTCCTGACAGTTACGCCCTGCAGGCTGCCCTGGATATTGCTTTTTGGGATCTGTATGGTAAACAAACCGGAAAACCATTGTGGCAGATCTTTGGGGCGACAAAGGAATTGGTCACTTCTTCTTATACAATAGGAATTTCTGATCTCAATGTTATTCCGGAGAAGATCAGGGAAGCTGCACCCTATCCTTTGCTGAAGATCAAGTTGGGCACCGATTATGATTATGATATCATGCAGGCTATTCGGGCTAAAACAGATAAAGTTTTGCGAGTGGATGTTAATGAGGGCTGGAAAACTCTGGATGATGCCAAACGTGGAACAGAATGGCTGGTGCAGGAGAATGTGGAATTTCTGGAGCAGCCCATGCCGGCTGATCAACTGGATGATATTGCCAAACTGCGTGAGTTTTCACCTCTGCCCTTGGTGGCTGATGAGAATTCAGTCCGTCTGGAAGATATTCCTGGCCTGGTGGGTGCCTATGATGGGATCAATATCAAGTTGATGAAGTGTGGCGGACTCAGTAATGCCCTGAAAATGGTCGAATTATCTCATAAGCACCAATTTGACATTATGCTGGGTTGTATGGTGGAAACATCTATTGGTATCTCAGCCATGTCGCAACTTGGTTCTTTCGCCCGTTGGCTGGATTTAGACGGGAATGTCCTCCTCGTTAATGATCCTTATATAGGTGTGGGAAATGAGGCTGGGGAAATCATCTTACACGATAAACCCGGGCTGGGTGTTGAGCTTAGGTAATTATAGCACATGAAATTATCCATAGGTGTCTTCGCGGAACCCCGCCGTGGGCGGGTCGCAAAGACTAGTATTAGAATAATTGAATAACCCTAGAGTGTCTTCGCGAGGGAGCTTTGTGACCGCGGCGATCTCCAAATCGCTATGAGATACAAAACTCGAGATTGCCACGTCCCGACAGGATCGTCGGGACTCGCAAAGACTAATCATATTGTTTATTTTAGTGATAAGCAAAATCAAATTGTATACGGAATTCTAACAGGAGCTAAGCGTGAAAATAAATCCCAAACTCATACTAATTGTCATTGCTGTTGCAGCGTTAATTAACTGCAGTACACAGGCTCCATTCGCCACATCTGTTCCCAAACAGCAATTCAGACGCAGCCCACAACAACAGCTTGCTTTCGAGATTGATACCCTGTTAAACCAGGCAGCTACAGAGATGGGTTGGTGGGGAGTCAAGATCCAATATGCCAACTCAGATGAAGTGATCTATGAACGTAATTCAAGCAAAGTGTTTATGCCGGCATCTAATATGAAGATGTACACCACAGCAGCAGCACTTTGTATGCTGGGACCTCAATACCGCTACGAAACTGATTTTATCACCAATGGAGCGATTGATGAACAAGGCATCCTCAATGGTGATTTGATCATCAAGGGTAGTGGTGATCCCTCCTGGTCCTGGCGCTTCTATGACGACAACTATGATTCTGTTATGGTATGCTTTGTTGACTCTCTGAAAGCTTTGGGCATTACAGAGATCAAGGGAGCGATCATCGGGGATGATAACATTTTTGATGATGTTGCCCTGGGTTATGGCTGGTCCTGGGATGATGAGCCCTATTACTATGCAGCTCAGCTATCCGGTCTTTCCTATAACGAAAATTATATAGATTATTCATTAATTCCTGAT
>JAUVKO010000059.1 GCA_030596225.1 Fidelibacterota bacterium | reverse complement strand
AACAGTTTTTGAGATAAAGATACTTAAGCGTGAAATAGGCCGGGTAGCGTAGATTCTGAAAGTTCCGTTAGCCTGTTCCCCGGCAAAGATATCCCCGCCGACTAGTGCGATGAGAAAGGGAATATGGACCCAGAAAAAATTCATAATAAAATAGGCCGCAGTAAAACCATTGGTTGGTGAACCTTCGATGAAAAACATTTCAGAAACTGAATTTTCGATCTGGCCCTGAATATGAGAGGTTCCCATACCATATCCCCAGAGGATCAACGGTATAATGGCAGTGAAAAGAACAAGTCCGATATATGATCGGACCAGGGAAAAGATCTTATATAGTTCATTCTGGGTAAGCTTGAGGAGTATCATTTCTGCTCCATAAGCGATAGGAAAAAGTTTTCTAGACGATTGCGCTGTGAGAAAGAGAAGATGTTGATCCCCTTTGAAGACATGTTATGGATCAACGCTGGTATGTTGCGATAGCGAATATCAATGCTGATTGCATTAGCTTGTCGATTAACATGAGTTACCAGGGTGGAATCCTCGAGAAACTTGAGAGTGGCGATTGAGTTCTCAACTTCCAGCTCAACAGTCACCTCATCCATATCCTGGAAGAACGTTTTCATGGCCCCTTGAGCTGCTACTTTCCCGTTAAAAATAAGAGCAATATCAGAGCAGATCAATTCTACTTCGTGGAGCAGATGGGAAGAGAGAAAAATGGTGACGTTTTGTTCTTCAGCGATCTTCAGAATGAAATCACGGATCTCGTGCATGCCCTGAGGGTCCAGTCCGGTGGTGGGTTCATCAAGAACCAGGAGCCTTGGGTTAGGAAGTAAGGCTTGGGCCAGTCCCAGGCGTTGTTTCATGCCCTGAGAAAAAGTCTTCACTTTATCCTTACGCCGTTCATAAAGGCTTAAGAGCTCCAATAAACCATTGATATGGTCATCCTGCTCATGACCGGTGAGACGTCCCAGTATTTTCATATTTTGGAAAGCACTTAAATTCTTATAAAAATCTGCACGGTCAACCAGTGTGCTCATATCCGTTCGCACCTTGTGACCGGACTGGCTAGAGCGACCCAAGATGTTAAAATGACCTGAATCAGCCTGGATCAGTCCTGCAACAATTCTGATCAGAGTCGATTTCCCAGCGCCATTTGGCCCCAGAAAACCATAGATACTGCCGGTTGGGACCTTAAGAGTCACATTGTCAAGTGCCTGGATGGTCTTGAAGCGTTTTGATAAACCATGACACTTTAGTGCCATTGGGACCGGATTATGCTGCTGTTCTTTTTCGACTGATATGATTACTTCAGACGAATCAATCATAGTAAGGTGACTCTTCACGCTGCGGGACATTTGAAAGGATGTATTCTGCCAGGGCAGTGATAGTGAGGCTGGGATTTACACCCAGGTTAGCCGGAATCACTGAGCCATCAACTACATACATATTATTATAGCCATGCACCTTACCTTCAAAGTCACAAACGCTGTCTTGTTCCGAACTTCCCATGGCACAGCCACCCAGGATATGTGCTGTTGATGATACATCAAAAAGAACCTCGGGAAGCATACTATAGGCATTTCCCCCCATCTTCTCAGCCATTCGTTGGGCAACTTCATTAGCGATGGGGATGTAAGCGGGGACCATAGGTACACCAGGAGCCTTGGTGGAGTTCATACTGCGTCCGCCTAGGCGCCACCAACGCCGTTTATAATCAAATTTCATATAATTTTCTACAGTCTGCATGACCAACAGAATAGCTGTACGGTGTGCCCATTGGAAAGGATTGAGTGATTCCAGTACTTTTAAGGGATGCCGGATAGCAGTCAGAAGAAACCGCAGGGGACGGGGGAGCCAACCACCTCCACCCACCAACAGAGTAGTGAGCGCGGCCATGGCATCTGATCCTTTGGGATAGCGAACCACTTCAATATGAGTGTCTGGATCTGGATAGATTCCTGAAGTTATGGCAATCTCTTTGGAATAGTTTACATCCCTTCGATTTGTCTTTACACCGAGAAGTGCTTCGGAATTGGTGCGGATCAAGTCTCCTAAACATGGAGACAAGGATTGCAGGTCGCCATTCTCCTTGGACTTTAACAGTAATTTGATCGTGCCCATGACACCACCGGCGAGGATGAGTCCTTTTGTTTTAAAAACTTTAACAGGGTGTCGAAAGCCAGTGCTTTGACGGGTGATAATACGATATTCATTACCACGGTTGAGGATCTTTGTCACCTCAGTTTCGGGGATGATATCAACACCAAGCTTTTCTGCCAGGTAGAGATAGTTTTTATCCAGCGTGTTCTTCCCATCATCGCGACAGCCAACCATACAAGCCCCGCACAAGGTGCAACCTGTACGTTCCGGTCCCTTACCGTCAAAATATGGATCAGGTACAGGTTCTCCGGAATCTTCGTAAAAAACTCCGACCTCATTGATGTGAAAAGTATCCTTTCCGGTGAGTTCCAGACCAACTTCAGCTAGAAATTCATCAGTGGGTGAGAGGGTGGGACTGAGTGTTGCACCCAGCATTTTCTGGGCTGTCACATAATGGGGCGCTAGCAGCTTTTTCCAATCTCCCTGACCCCATTCCGGCTTTTCAAAGACTTCATCAGGCGGAACTAGCAGATTATTGGCATAGACTAAACTTCCACCACCAACACCGGCACCATGCAGAATAAACACATGTTTCAATAGAGTCATACATTGAATACCGTAAAATTTAAGCTGAGGCAGCCAGAAGTATTTCCGGAAATTCCAGTTGGTCTTAGCGTAGTCCTTAGGCTGGTAACGTTTACCTTTTTCAAGCACAGCAACTTTGTAGCCCTTTTCAGCTAATCGGAGTGCTGATACTGATCCTCCGAAGCCCGAGCCGACAATGATATAATCGTAATTTTGAGTCATGGAAAAATCTACGCGAGATATGACTTTATGGTATAAAAAAAAGTCCCGCAAAGGGGACTTTTTAAATTATTCAGAAGATCCGAAAAAAATCAAGCTACTTTGACGACTTTTCCGGATTTAATGCAGCTTGTACAAACTTTCTGATGTGTTACTTGACCATCAACAAGTACCCGTACATGCTGTAGGTTTGGTAACCAGCGACGACGAGATTTCTTGTGTGAATGACTCACATTATTCCCAGTTGTCGGGCCTTTTCCACATATGTCACAACGTTTTGCCATTTTCAAACTCCCATTCTAAAGCGCGCAAATATAGACGGGGACACACGGGTGTCAAAGCATAAATGCAGGAATCAGGAGTCAGAATATTAAATGCAGAATTTGATTGGAGTTATAGTCAGCAAAGACGTAGCGTGCTACGTCTCCGAATAGTGAAGTGGCGAGTATCTCTTGGCTTGATATAAGCATTGTATTAAGCAAGATTGAAGTATATACTATGTATATACAGTATTGATAATTATAGGTGAAGTTGCGAATCATGTTAACAAAAGTCCAAAATTGGGGGAATAGCCAGGGGATCCGGATTCCCAAAGCTATTCTTAAGGAAACCAGTATCATTGTTGGCGATGAGGTGGATGTTTATGCAGAAGCTGATAAAATTGTTATTCAAATTAAGAATCAGATCCGCGGGAAATATTTGATTGAAAATCTGGTCGCAGAAATGCCACCTGATTACCGCTCTGAAGAAATGGAGTGGGGTGATCCTGAGGGGCGGGAAGTATGGTAAGCAATAAATATGTCCCTCAAAAGGGTGACTTGATTACTCTCCAGTTTAACCCACAAGCCGGTCATGAACAGCAGGGACGTAGACCAGCTCTGGTAATCAGCAATCAGACTTTTAACCGGGCGGTTGGAATGGTCGTTGTCTGTCCTTTAACGAATACTGAGCGAGAAATACCATTTCACATCCCCGTACCTAAAGGAATCGGTTTAACCGGCTATGTCATGGTTGAGCAAGTAAAGTCAGTTGATTTTAAGGCGAGGAATGCACGTTATGTAGCCGATGCACCGCTATCATTGATTAGTGAAGTGTTAGCTGTTTTGGATGCCTGTCTCTATCAGTAGAAAAGCACTGTAGTGCTGCTGTCAGGAGTTACTTTACATGAAATAGGAGTGATCATCTACAGTCATACCAATTGTATTTCAAAGGTGCACTAAAACGGGAAAATATGCAGAAATTTAGTGCAAATTTGAGGTGCAATTGGTATTAAACAAATAATGTAGAATCTTGACTCCTTCCAGAGAAGCTGTGCGCAAAATGGGTGAATGATGATGATTTGGGATCCAAAGCCGATGGTGAAACTGATAATTAGGTCTCAATTAAGATGCCACCGTAAAAAGTCCCTCTCGCCCGCCTGCGTATAACTTCGTGCGGGCAGGCAGAGGACGCAGAGTCACAAAGTGTTGATATTTATGAATATAGCGCATCATATCGTATGTGGTTGTTAATGATGATGTTAGGTTATTTTTCATTGTTTCTCAGTTACTTTTTGCGAATTCGTCAATTAATAATTGTCATTATTTTGTTTGTAGCCGCTAGCAAAGCTTTTGCTGGATCCGGTGGCCCTTTGAGTCCGGAACAAGCTGCGTATGATGTCAATTATTACGATCTCAGTTTAGCAATAGATCCGACTGCAAAAACAATCAATGGGTCACTTGTTTGTCGTGTTGAGCTAATAGACCCGATTGACACCCTTGTATTGGATCTTGAAAATACATTCACAATTGATTCAACTCTTTTCAAAACAGCAGGTGGAGAATATTCAAAGGTGGCTTTTTCGCATATTGATGGGAAAGTGAATATCTCCATTCCTGTATTGGTTTCAGCGTCTGACTTGATTACAGTCCAGATATTTTATGGCGGAACTCCACGTGTGGCGAGCAATCCCCCATGGGGAGTTGGCTTTGTCTGGGAAAAAACTCAATCGGGTGGACCCTGGATCGGAGTGGCCTGCGAGGGTGGTGGTGCAGATATCTGGTGGCCATGCAAAGATCACCCTTCTGATGAACCGGATTCAATGTCCATGAGTTTTACGGTGCCAAATCCACTTATCTGTGTATCCAACGGCCGGTTTCTTGGCAGCACAGACAATGATGACAACACCACAAGCTTCAATTGGTTTATCTCCACTCCAATAAATAATTACAATGTTTCAATTTATGTGGCTGAGTATTCACTTATTGAAGACACATACCAAAGTGTGAGCGGTGATGAAATCCCTTTTTACTTTTGGGTGCTTCCTGAAGATTCAACTACTGCAGATGATCATATGGATGTTTTCCTGAAAGAATTCAATTTTCTTGAGTCGATCTGCGGCCCTTTTCCATTTGCCACCGATAAACACGGTTGGGCACATGCTCCCTATTGGGGAATGGAACATCAAACCATAATTGCTTATGGACATGACTTTACAGTTAATAGGTGGGGAATGGACTATATTCATTATCATGAATTGGCCCATGAATGGTGGGGCAATCTTATCACCGCAAAAGATTGGGCGGATCTCTGGATCCATGAAGGTCTGGCAACATATATGGAAGCACTGTATGTAGAGCATCTGTCAGGCTTGGACAAGTATCATCAATATATGAATAACAGGCGACCATCCGATAATCAGACACACCCATTAGCTCCCTGTGAGTCCATAACTGCAGCTCAGGCGTTCGATGATCTAAATTCATATTATAGAGGTGCTTCAGTGATGCACACCCTCCGTTATCATTTAGGTGATGAAGCATTTTTTAACCTGCTTAAACGGTGGGCTTATCCAGACTCAACCGACTTTGATAATACAAACGGACGACTCTGTCAAATTGTAACGACTGACGACATGAAGGAACAAGCAGAAGTAATAACCGCTAGGGATTTAGATCCGTTCTTTGAAGTATTTTTTAGAGAAACCGCCTATCCGGTGCTGCATGTTGTCAGAGGGGTCACTGAAGCAACTTTTACATGGGTATCGGATGCGAATGTTCCCCTGGATGTTAATATCCCTATCCAGGTAAATGGGGAAGATCAAACTGTTGAAATGACTGATGGCCAAGGCATTGCGACTGTTAGTGAATTCTCTGACCTGATGATCGATCCTGATAAATGGATATTAATGGCAGAGCCGGTCAGTACTAATGCTCTTGAAGATGTTGTTCAAATAAATAACTATCAGCTCAATCAAAACTATCCAAACCCCTTTAACCCAATGACAACAATACACTTCTCAATACCAGAGTCGCAATTTGTTACACTTACACTGTTTGATCTTCTTGGGAAAGAGATCAGGATACTTACTGGCAAAGAATATCCTGCAGGTAATCATAAAGTTATCTTTGATGGAAGTAAGCTTACCAGCGGGACATATCTATACCGTTTGCGTGCAGGTGATTATTCAGAAGCTAAAAGATTTATTTTATTAAAATAAAATATTCAAACTCATAATACCTTATAATAACAAAACCGTTTGTTGACCCTATGTCTGTGGAATAACATGTGATGAGATGTGGAAGATCGGATCTATAGAGATTAAATCAAAAGCGATACTGGCTCCCATGGCCGGTGTTACCGGTCATCCTTTTCGCGTACTCTGCAAGGAACAGGGGGCCGGAGTTGTTTATACGGAGTTTGTCAGCGCCAATGGGGTCATTCGTGAGAACCAGAAAACCTTGGAAATGATGAAATTCACCGATAATGAACGACCGATTGGGGTTCAGATCTTTGGTGAAGACCCTGCTATTCTGGCCCGATCTGCAAAATATATCGAAGAAACTGTTAAACCTGACCTGATCGACCTCAACTTTGGATGTCCCGTACCCAAAGTAACCAAAAGGGGAGGAGGGTCAGCCATTCTAAAAGATTTGCCACTTATGGATGAGGTGGCAAAAGCAGTTGTCGAAGCAGTTTCTATCCCGGTAACTGCTAAGATCCGATCCGGATGGAACAATGGCTGCATTGTTGCCCCCGTGGCGGCTGCTGCGCTTGAGGATGCCGGGATTGTGGCACTTACCCTACATCCTCGAACAACCAAACAACTTTATACCGGTGAAGCGGACTGGAGCTTGATCGCTGAGACCAGACAAGCCGTTAGTATTCCACTCATCGGGAATGGTGATATCAAGAGTGCCCAGGATGCCAAGCGTATGTTGGATGAAACTGCTTGTGATGCAGTCATGATTGGACGTCGTGCTCTTGGAAACCCATGGATATTCAAGGAAATAAATGAGTATTTAGAGACAGGCAAAGTACCGGATGCGATTCGCTTGATCGATCGGGTTAAACTTTGTCACCGCCATTTACACATGGAAGCTCTGTCAATTGGGAATTTTCGAGGTACTAATTACATAAAAAAACATATAAGCTGGTACCTTAAAGGATTTCCCGGTGCCTCTGCCTACCGTCAGCGACTCTATTCGATTATGGAATTTGGCTATATGGATGCTGAAATAAATAAAATTATCGAGGAACTGGAAGCTGATCAAGAATTGGCAAATTTTACTTATCGCGAAGAAGGCCCCCTTTTTCCGAATGTTCCCAATAGTCGTGATAATTACTAATCCATAACATTCTCTATCCTTTTCAATAAACCCAATTATTATAGTTGATAAACGCAACGGTATTCTTGGCTGGAAATTTGCTTATGGAATGGCGATGGATTATAGTTTTAAGAAAATATTTAATGATATAAAGGAGTAACAATGAGTGATCGTATTAAAGTGTTGATCATGGGCGCAGCAGGGCGCGATTTCCATAATTTTAATGTCTATTTTCGAGAGAATGAAGCCTACGAGGTCGTTGCTTTTACTGCAACCCAAATTCCTGATATTGATGGACGAAAATATCCGGCAGAGCTGGCCGGTAGTCTTTATCCAGAGGGTATCCCAATTCACGATGAGGATGAATTGGAAGATTTGATCTACGATCATGATATTGATGAAGTGATATTCTCCTATAGTGATCTTACTTATGAATATGTCATGTCTAAGGCTGCTCTGGTGAATTATGCTGGTGCGGACTTTCGCTTAATGGGTGCCAAGTCTACTATGATTCCATCCACGAAACCACTTATTGCTATTTGTGCAACTAGAACCGGTTGTGGGAAAAGTCAAACGACTCGCGCAGTTTGTGATCATTTAACTGCTCAAGGTAAAAAGGTCGTCGCTATTCGTCACCCTATGCCTTATGGCGATCTGGTGAAACAGAAGGTGCAGCGTTTTGCTGAATTGGATGATCTTAAAAAGCATGATTGTACCATTGAAGAAATGGAGGAGTATGAGCCGCATATCATGAACAATACGGTTGTTTATGCCGGCGTGGATTATGAAGCTATACTCAGAGAAGCAGAGAAAGAGGCGGATATTATCATTTGGGATGGTGGAAACAATGATATGCCGTTCTATATGCCTGATATCATGATTACTGTTGTAGATCCCCACAGAGCCGGACATGAATTAGCTTATTATCCTGGTGAAACCAATCTGCTTATGGCGGATGTTGTAGTCATAAATAAGATTGATACGGCTGATATTGATGATATTGCAACCGTTCGTGATAATATTCGCATGGTTAATCCTGACGCAATTGTGGTTGATGCTGCTTCACCTGTAGCCATTGATGATGAAGACCTGATCTATGGCAAGAATGTTTTAGTTATTGAGGATGGACCAACCTTGACCCATGGTGAGATGATGTACGGTGCCGGAGTAGTGGCTGCTGAAAAATATGGTGCTGAAGCTTTGGTCGATCCGCGTCCCTGGGCCGTCGGGAAACTGGCTGAAACCTTTGATAAATACCCGGATATCGGTCAAATCCTGCCTGCCATGGGATATGGTGAAGAGCAGATGAAAGATCTTGAGACCACTATCAACAAAGTGGAATGTGATGCCGTTGTTATTGGTACCCCCATTGATCTGCGCCGGGTGATCAATATTGAAAAACCATCAGTTCGTGTGACCTATAAACTGCAGGAAATTGGTACTCCAACCTTAGCCAGCATTTTAAATAAACAGGTTCTTAAGGAACTGGAAGAGGCTGTAAAGGATAGTCAATAGAATTCAACTTCGTATCACTCCATCGTCTTAAACTCGTTATCCCGAGCACTTCGGCGGAGTTTATACTGAGTAAAATCGAAGTGCTCAGTACAGACTCCGTCGAGGGATATAATCTTGTGCTAAAAACGATGGAGTGAATACTCAAATTCAATGATTTTATAATTGGGGGCTGATCATTATCCCTCGACTACGTTCGGGATGGCGTATATGATTTTGTTCCATTCAGGAAGAATAACTTTAGATTATTAATGATGAACGCCAAACGATCAAAACGCATCAGTGGTGGAGCCGGCTGGACCTTCAATGCCGCTGAGGAACCTTCTGCTCAAAAAAGGGCAAGTGGGCCAAAAATCATACGCTTACGCATGGAAAAACGGAAGGGTAAACCGACCACCATCCTTTATGACATGGAAGGCGTTCCCGATCTGAAAGCACTGGCAAAAGCACTTAAGCATCTGGTAAGTGCCGGAGGGACAACAAAGAATGAGAAAATTGAAATTCAGGGTGAACATCGCGAACGATTTCGTGTATACTTGAGCGATGAAGGATATGAAGTAAAAGGCTGATCATGACATTCCTCTTAACCATTGGCATAATTGGCGGAGCTATACTTATTATGAGTATTGCTCTGATTATTACTGGGGAAAATAAGGTTCATAGCTCCTGCTCAGCCACCAGTAATCTGGATGGGAAGGATGCGTCCTGTCCTTTTTGTCCCAATGCTGAGGATGAAGACCAATTGACCACGCTTTCAAAAGCCGGATATCCCAGTCGCAAGAATATTGTCTCTCAAGAAGTGTACAACGGTAAAGAAAAACGTAACATCGTTGTTGAACGTCTGAAATACAATAGCGGACGGGAATAATACCAATTGTACTTCAAAAGAGTCTATATGAATTCAAAAGATTTTTCTGTTTTACAATCTTTAAATTTTAAGCATAGCTTGAGCTATGGTTGAAATTTTAAGAGCAGTAAAACTGGAAAAGATGAAGAATGCATAGATTGTTTTGAGGTGTAA
>JAUVKO010000025.1 GCA_030596225.1 Fidelibacterota bacterium | reverse complement strand
TGTTGATTTAATTCTCGATAAATAGCTTTCTACCACCCACAACAATAACAATACACTTAAAAGAATTGGCCAAAGTGCTAATCCTGAGTTTCGCTTCAGGATCTCAGCAATCAACTCATCCTGTTGCTCACTGACATATAATTCGGAATCCTGGAAATCATATTGTCTACTGTGAGCCTGTGCTTCGTGAGTAGAGATATTGATTGCCACTGGTTGCAATATCTGTCGTCCGCGAGCCAGCCAATATATCCCGGGTATAGTAGTAGCGAAATATTGAACCGTATAATTGGAATCCGCTGACAAGTAATCCGCTGTTCCATCGGGACGTTGGATACTGAAGGGAATGTTCTCACCTTCCAGTACAGGCGGATAAAAATGTAATGTATCACCAATTTCGGCATTGTACTGGTCAGTCTGGTCCTTTAATTCCTGCAATTGACAAAGTTGAAGCATGAGAGTCGGAAACATTCCGAGAAGCGGCAAATTATTGGCAATAGTTCCAAATTCAGAGTTAAACCAAATAGTGCGTCCCTCCTGCCAACTTGTTGCTCCCAAAAAAGGTTGGTCATCTAAGAATCGAATCCAGGTCTCTTCCAACTCTCCGGTGAACGTGCCGAAGCGTTTATAAACTTTTAGACGATTTTGAGAGATCACTGATTCCAATGGAGCAAATTTCAGATCGTGCTTTGCTGCCTGCGTGAGATAAAGGCCAAACGGGAATTGATTTAATTCTTCTTTTATAGGTGAGTCAAAACGAAGTAACTCCCGCATACGCTTACCACCATCTCCAAAAAGAATAAGTTGTCCTCCCTGGGCTAAAAAGGCTTTAAACCGATCCCAACTATAATCGACAAGTTTGCTTGCATCCTCAATAATAACCGTTCCACCCTGACTAAGATTCAGGTTATCAATTTCACTGTAATCCACAATCCTAATCTCAAAATTCAGCCCCACCTGCTTAACTGCGGTCTCAATGACTTTCCAATAATCCGGTGATTGCCTTGAACGTATGATTTGAACAGGAATATCACCACCTGCCGGTAAAACGAAGTATCTAATATTATTATAAATAAATTCATCGGTTCCCAGTTCCAGTTGTCCTTCCTGAAACCCTGCCTCTGCAACACGAGCCTTCAATTCGATAAAATTTACTCCTTGATCAATGACTACTTGATTCTGCCTGCTCTCATTGATCGCAAGTTCCAGTCCTTGTGCTTCCTGCTCCTCGAGAGCATGCTCAAGTCCAACGCGCAATTGGTATTCTTCACCTTGTCGCAAACCTCGTGTGGGAAGTTCCACTGATGATATACCCATATCATTGAATACTGGTTTCCAAAGGAGGAACTTATTCCACCCTGCTAAGCCCTCGAGTCGCTCTAAGACATCCTGTCCATCACCAAGCCAGGTAATAGATTTCTGTCTATATTGTTCCAAATCGATCTGCTCAGCCAGGCGACTTTCAAAATCACCTGAATAGATATTAGCATATTCGGGTTGGATTTCATCTGCGCTTTTTTTTACTTCAAGATCAGTGATCCCTGTAAATACTACAAAGAATCCTTTATCTTCAAGCTCTGTCCCCAACTTTTTCAACCACAAACCGGTCATAGAATCAAAATCCACCCTGTTGGATGCTGTGTTGTCTATGGCAATAACCATAAGATCCACTGCTTGAGTATAAAACCTGAATCCCTTATCGAGGTTGAGATTAGGCCGGGCAAAAGCTAGAATGATCAGCAAGATCATCAAGGTGCGGATGATAAGCAGAATCAACTGCTTGACATTGAATTTTCGCAAGGCATCCTGTTCCAGAAGTTTCAGGAATTTCAAAGAAGGAAAATCAATCAGCTTACTTTTTCGCTTTGCAAGTAAGTGAATGATGACCGGTAATGAGATCAGAGGCAGAAACCAGAGGTATGCGGGACTAAAAAAGATCATGCAAGTTGCCCATACAGGTTACAATAAGCTGATCAAGCTTAAGAGCAAACCTGATAAAAGAGGTATCATGAAGTTGTCATCCAAATTCATAGGATATGCTTCAGCAACAGTCAGTATTATAGCCACCAAAAGATTCAGGATAATAGTACCCGGGAAAAAAAGCGTGAGGATTAATATGCTTACGATAAAGAAAGCTGCACTTCCTTCCATAGATTTAGCTAGAAACGGGTGTTTCCCAAAGGGAATGCCCACTAAGGCAGCAAAGGTGTCTGAGAGTGATAGTATCAGCAAAGATGGCACAGCAATCTCCTTGGGAAAGAGAAAGACACACAGTACGGCACCGGTAAAGACATATGTGGCTCCAGTGAGATTTTGATGCTCGTGAGTTCTGAGAGCAGAGCCAAAGACCAGATTAAACAGACGTTTCCCTGTTGGTATATGAAGTCTTAAATATTCCGCTGCCAGGAGTCCCATGGATAAAATGATGACTCCCTTCAAGATAATATCTCTTTCAAAAACGAACCAATACAGTAAGGGGATGGCACTGCTGCTAAGATGAATGGCTTTTCTAACCAATTCATGCATGCGAATGCCTGATACTGACATTTATTTGTGCGAAATTTGAGTTAGCAGGTTCAGGAAGTTTTCTTTGGGAGTGGCAGAAGCGTTAAACACTGCAGAACCCGCAACGAAACGATCAATTCCGAATCGATTCAATCCGGGGAGCGTGTGCAGGTTAATCCCCCCATCGATCTCGACCAAAATTTTATGCTCGTGTAGAAGAGGTAAGAGTTTAGGAAGATGATCAAGAACACCTGGTATAAATGTCTGTCCACCAAATCCAGGGAATACTGACATAATGAGTAACTGGTCCATCTGTTCCAGATAGGGTTTGACTATGGTCAAATCCTCATCTGGGTTCACAACCAAGCCGGCTTTTGCCCCCAGGGCATGAATATTGTCAAGAGTGTCTGTTACCGAAGCACATGTTGAAGCATGTACCAGCACAATATCAGCTCCGGCTGAAATGAATTTTTTCAAGTATTTGTCCGGCTCGGAGATCATGAGATGAGCCTCTAACAGCATATCAGTCATCTTCCGAATGGCTTTCACGACCATGGGACCAAATGTCAAATTAGGCACATAATGTCCATCCATGATATCAAGATGCAACACCTCCCCGCCGGCTTCAACAATAGAGTCAATCTGAGCTCCTAATTGAGAAAAATCAGCCGATAGAACTGATGGGGCAATTTGTGGCTTCATCAATTTAGACATTAGAACCCGTCAGTGATCAAAAGATCTACGGTTACTCCACGCTCCCGGGGGAATATCTTTCCCGATGTTACAGACTGCGAAACTACAGTATTGGGTAACAGTTCCGAATTTTGAGTATATTTAACCTGACCTAGAGTAAATCCATTTTTTTCAAGGACCTTCTTAGCTTCATTCAGTCCCTTATTAAGCAACTCAGGCATGGTTTTTTTGAGATTCCGTTTCCCCAAACTGACAGTCAAAGTAATCGAATCACCAGGGGCAACCGGTAAACCAGAGGCAATGGACTGATCCATAACCACAGTCTTCTGATACAGATCAGAGGAATCAGTGAGAACTTCTCCCAATATTAAACCGAGGCGATCCAGGGCTATGGTGGCCTGTCTTTCAGTGATGGCAATCAGATCAGGCATTTCCAATTTAGCCGGAGGTAAACTGACCGTAAGCTGAATCTTACGATTCTCTTTAACCATCTGTCCTGCTTCAGGGTGCTGATCCATGATAAAACCACTCGGTATATCTCGCCTGAAAATAGTATCTTTGATAGTCCATTCCAGTTTGCGCTCTTTAAGAATCTGGTCAGCTTGTACCAAGTTTGTATGGGTCAGACTGGGTACTCGAATCTCATCATTCCAATTCACATATAAGGGTAAAATGACATTATTGAACAGCAGGGCAGACAGTATACCAATGCTTAAGAATATGATCAGATAATCGCGTAATATCTTCATGTGGTTTTTCTAATTTTTACTGCAAACATACCATCCATACCGTGAATCCAAGGTAATGTAGCCAGGGCACCTCTTTCATCAATATATGGTTTCAATTTTTCGTCCTCAATGGTTTCAATTATTGCATCTGGTATATTTGCCAGAACTTGATCAATAACACCCCAGTTCTCCTCTGGTTCCAAAGTACAAGTGGCATAAACCAATTGTCCCCCTGGTTTCAGGGACTGCCAACTATTCATTAATATTTTGGACTGAATCTCCACCAGAGATGCACTATCATTTTCTTGTCGTTTCCAACGAGCATCCGGACGTCGTCCCAGAACACCGGTTCCTGAGCATGGTACATCCAAAAGAATCCGATCTGCATCAGGTAATTTCTCAATAGAAGCATCTAGCTGACTCACAGCAATCCCAGGCAGATTTAATCGCTTAATATTTTGGAAAACCTTTTCCAGCCTGAATTTGCTGGCATCACAGGCAGTAATGGATGCTTGCCCACCCGTGAGTTCGCATATAAATGCCATTTTTCCACCCGGAGCGGCACAGGCATCAACAATGGTTTCCCCTGCTTGTGGATCAAGAACAAATGCTATCAATCCGGCTGCCAGATCCTGAAAAGAGAACCAACCATCACGAAATTCTTTTGAGCTGAGTAAATGACCGCTATTAGCCACTTTGTAAAAGCTTTCCAGTAGATCGGATCGTTGAAAGTGGATTTGCTCCTGATTGAGATATTCTTCAAATTCTGTTTGATTTACGCACAGTACGTTTCTACGGATCCAAGTCTGAGGAGGTTTATTGTTGTGATTGCAAAGATTAATTACACTCGCTTTTTCATAACGGTCCAGCCATGTATCCAACATCCATTCCGGATGTGACATCTCTATAGAAAATCGAGTTACAGGATCACTAATTGTATTCAGTACCTGATCAAACTCAAGGCTTTGGATCTTTCTTAAGACTGCATTGACAAGCTTTCCAAGCTGAGCTTGTTTTACGCGTCTGCACAATTCAACCGTTTCATGAATGGCAGCGTATTCAGTGGTCTGCATATGCTTGAGTTGGAAAGTACCCAAACGTAGTAATATCTTGACTGAATGCTGAGCTTTTTTATAGCGTCCTTTGTAAGCAACTTGAATCCAGGCATCCAGTTGGAGTTTCATACGGGTGACACCGTAAACAATTTCCATGATCCAGCGTTTATCGCGAGGTGGGAAGGAACAATGACTCAAAGCATCGCTTAGCAGATCGTCAATAGAGCGGGAGTTATCCTTTTCAGCCGTGAGAAGCGTTTTGTAAGCTAGCTCACGAGGAGTGCTAGCCAATATGATCCCCTATCTGCATAGGATTACCACGAAGATATGATGCAGCATCCATGGCTTTTTTACTTTCGGGCTGCACGCTTCGAATGATCAGGGATCCTGTGTTGCAGGCAACAGTAAATGAATTGGCCGTAATATCGATCACGGTTCCAGATTCACCTTTTAACTCACTCAGCTCTGTAGATAAAACTTTTAATCGTAACCCATTTCTCATGGTGAATGCTCCGGGAGAAGGAGCAAATGCTCTCACACGATTGTGACACTGTTGAGCACTTTCAGCAAAGTTAAGTAATTGAGTTTTAGATGTGACCTTGGGAGCCGGTGTTGCCAGGGAGCTATTTTGTTCACCTTCAACAACTTTCCCTGAAGCGATCAGATCAACTGTATCCAATACCAAATCTGCACCCAGGGTACAAAGTTTAGTATAAAGGGTGTGAAGATTATCCTTCGCTTCGATAGAAATTCCAGACTGTAGAATGATGTTACCTGTATCTACTTTTTGTTTTAGGAAAAAAGTGGTCACACCGCTTTCCCGCTCTCCGTTCAGTAGGGCCCAATGAATCGGTGCTGCACCTCGGTATTTAGGTAAGAGCGATGCATGTAGATTAAATGATCCAAAGGCCGGTAAAGTAAATATTTCCTCAGGGAGAATTTGAAAGGCTACAACAACGATCACATCCGCTGAAAGGTCTTTGATTTCCTGCACAAAGGCCGGATCACTTAATTCCGGTGGTTGCAAAACAGGCAAGCCAAGTTTTTCTGCAGCTTGTTTGACAGCGGAAGGGCGCAGGTGACGACCTCTTCCCTGTTGTTTGTCAGGAACAGTGACAACGGCCTGAATTTGGTGATGGCTTTGGTGAAGAATTTCTAATGAGGGAACCGCAAAATCCGGTGTCCCCATAAAAATGATCTTAAGTGAGGATGTAGAATTCATTTAGGTCACTAAACGATACTGAATATCGGGGTTTATAAATAGGATCAGAGTTCGAAATTTTCAGAAGCCTCGACCCCAATTTCACCCTTTTCAATTTTTTTAAGCGTTTTTTTCAATAGTGACAATTTCAACTTACTCAGATGATCAACAAAAAGTATCCCTTCCAGGTGATCATGCTCGTGTTGTATCACCCGTGCCAGAAAGTCATCCACCTCTTCTTCAAAGGTATCACCTTTCAAATCCTGATAGATGATCCTGATAGTCGTTGGACGGGTGACAATCTCACGCACTGTTGGAATACTGAGACAACCCTCCTCATACTCATCAGTTTCATCACCGTAGGCAACTATCTTTGGATTGATAAAAACCCGTTTTGACTCAGATTCATCAATTGGCGAAAGATCGATCACAAATAAGCGGATAGACTTATCGACTTGTGGGGCAGCTAAACCAATTCCCTCTGCGGCATACATGGATTCAAACATATTAGAAACGATCTCACGTATGGTATCGTCAATAATAGAAATTTCCTCCGTTTTCCGACGAAGCACCTTTTTTCCATATGTTTGAATTTCGTAGAGCATTGCTTACTTCGATTTCACCGTAGAAACTGCTGATTTGCCAACATGAAGTTTTGTATCAGTTGCTGTTTTAATCAACAAAATATCATTATCCTTGATACCCTCAATAGTACCATGAATTCCGCCGGAGGTGATAACATGATCACCTTTCTTTAGCTCGGAACGCATTTTTTCAGCATCTTTTTGACGTTTGGTCTGGGGTCTTATCAGTAGAAAGTAGAATACTCCAAACATCAAAATGATAGGAAGGAAACTTAAAATAGGGTTGCCTGCTTCTCCGCCGGCGGGACTTGCCATAAGTAAAATGTTTGCGATCATAATAAAGTTTTAACTCCTTAAATATTTAATAACCGCGCTAATCTAAACGGGGGTTGAGATCATTCCAACCTGCTTCCCGAATCACTACCTTACTATTTATAGAAACTCCAGACATTCCTCCCACCAGGATCCAAATGTCCTGGATTTTCTTACGATGGCATCGATGCTACAAGGTGCAGGAGCCACAGCAATAGTTGTTTCAATCCTTTTATAGCGGACATCCAGTTCCACCCACAGAACCTCAAATGGTCTGGTAGCCTGATTAGCTATGGCTGCTGCTGCGCCAAAGGCAAAACCCAGATCTGTATTTTCACTATTTCTATGTCCACGAATAGTGATCTTCAGAGTTTTTCCGTAGAGAAAGTCATCCACTATCTCAGATGTGATTAATGTTGGTGCGGTGCGATTGCGGGCAAAATATTTCTCTACAGTACGCGAAATGTGATGGTCTTGTATTTGAGCATGAAGAAGAAGTGGAAATACACTAACTAATGTAACTATAAATATGATAGATCGATACACGAGGGGTCCTTTTCAATCGAAATTATTATACCATAACTTAATTTTATAGCAATTCAGCTTACACATTTGTTCCTTAATAATCTAATACAAATATTCTTATAATTATGAAACCAATTTTAGAAGTAATTATTATCAATAATTACTTGCAGCACCTTAAACAAAGTCTATATTAAATAGGAATTATTACTGTTAATATAGATTAAGTTAGAAATACTACAAAATTATGGAGAATACAATTTTATGTTAGTTACCAACCCTGCACCACAATTTAAAGCCACCGCCATTATGGGTGACAATTCTTTTAAAGAGATCAGTTTAGCTGATTACAAAGGTAAAAAGGTAGTTCTTTTCTTCTACCCCCTGGATTTCACATTTGTTTGCCCCACAGAGATCCTGGCATTCAACCACCGACTTGCAGATTTTGAGAAACGAGGTGTCCAGGTCCTTGGTTGTTCCGTTGATTCTAAATGGAGTCACTACGGCTGGAAAAACACTAATATTAATAATGGTGGTATCGGTGATATCCAATATCCCATTATTGCTGATCTTGATAAGAATATTGCTCGTGCCTATGATGTTCTCAAAGGCTCAACTCCAGCCACAGTATTGACTGAAGTCGGTGAGGATGAGACAAGTGTAGGCGGCGATGTTGCTTTACGTGCCTCCTTTCTGATCGATGAAGAAGGTATTGTTCGTCATGCTGTGATCAATGATTTACCCTTAGGTCGCAATATCGATGAAATGATTAGAATGGTCGACGCTCTAACTTTCAACCAGAAGCATGGTGAAGTTTGTCCTGCCGGCTGGCAAGAAGGTGACGACACCATGCAAGAAAATTTTAATGGTGTTGCATCTTACCTGGAGAAAAACGCAGACAAATTATAGTTTTGTGCCTCCTCTAACAAAAAAGGCTCCGAGCAATTCGGAGCCTTTTTTTTAACCAATATGGATAACACCGTTTAAACGGTCATAATGTCATCTTCTTTGGCTTTGACAGCATCATCAATTTGTTTGATGTATTTATCAGTCATCTCCTGAATATTACTAACAGCACGTTTTGAGTTATCCTCAGAGATATCATGCTCTTTTTCAGCTTTTTTGATCTGATCATTGGCATCACGACGAACATTACGAATGCCCACTCGACCGTCCTCAGCCAATTTATGCAAGTGGCGAATCAGTTCCTGTCTGCGCTCATCAGTCAGGGCAGGAATAGGAATTCGAATCATGACACCATCATTTGCAGGGTTAAGCCCCAGATCAGCTGTCAAAATGGCCTTTTCTATCTCAGCAGTGAGACTTTTCTCCCAAGGCTGAATCACGATCATACGAGGTTCAGGTACGCTGAGATTGGCTACCTGGTTCAATGGTGTGGGATTCCCATAATAGGAAACCTTAATATTTTCTACCAGAGTTACCGAAGCACGACTGCTACGTAATCCGGAAAATTCATGTTTTGCATGTTCGATAGACATGGTCATCCGGTGATCTACATCTTTAAATAATTCATTGAGCATGATTTCCTCCAACTACAGATCCAATGGCTGCGCCTTGCATCACTTTTAACAAGTTTCCTGGAATTTCCATATTAAAGATGTGAACCGCAAGGTTATTCTCACGACAAAGTGCAAAAGCTGTCTGGTCCATAACCCTAAGATTCTTATTTAAGACTTCATCATAGCTAAGAAAGGGTAAAAAGGTGGCCGCAGGATCTTTTTCCGGATCTGCAGAATAAACCCCATCCACACGGGTTCCCTTCAACAGAACATCTGCTTCTATTTCGACCCCACGGAGCGCTGCAGCAGTATCTGTAGTGAAAAACGGATTCCCGGTCCCTGCAGCAAAGATAACCACCTTGCCTTCAGACAAATCCTGCATTGCTCTGCGCTGGGTAAAAGGTTCAGCAATTTGATTCATTTCAATGGCCGTCAACACGCTAGATGACATACCTTTACGTTTCACTGCATCTCCCAGTGCAACAGCATTGATCACTGTTGCCAACATTCCCATATGATCAGCTGCAACCCGATTCATATCTTTTGCTTTAGCAGAGAGACCTCGGAAGATATTCCCACCACCGATCACGATACCTACCTGAACACCTAGCTCAACTATAGCTTCGAGATCAGAGGTCATTTGATCAAGGACATTGGTATCAATAGAAAGAGCCGAATCACCTGCTAGCGATTCGCCACTTAGTTTAAGGAGTATTCGCTTGTAGATAGGTTCGGCTGACATTTTACCGCCTGTTTTTTTTAACAATTATTCTGAGTTGGAGCTAGACTCCCCAACAGCAAAGCGCTGGAAACGAACTACAGACATATTCTCACCAAGTTTGGAAATGGTCTCATTGACGAGGTCTTTTATAGTTTTTTCAGAATCTTTTACATAAACCTGTTCCAACAACACAACTTCTTTATAATATTTCTCGAGACGACCTGAGACGATCTTCTCAACAATATGTTCTGGTTTGCCTTCATTCAAAGCTTGTACTTTAAATATCTCAGCTTCTTTTTCCAGATCAGTTGTTGTAACCTGTTCTCGCTTAACAACTTCAGGAGCAGTAGCAGCAACATGCATGGCAATGTTATGACCTAAAGCCAGGAAATCTTCTGTCTTAGCAACAAAATCAGTTTCACAAGCGATCTCAACTAAAGCGCCTAATTTACCACCAGCGTGAATATAGCTAAATACCAGACCCTCATTGGTAGCACGTCCTACCTTTTTAGCAGCTTTTGCCACACCCTTCTTACGAAGGATATCGATTGCCTTTTCAATGTTTCCGTCTGCTTCAGTTAGTGCAGCTTTGCACTCCATCATGCCGACACCAGTCTTATCACGCAGCTCTTTTACCGCAGCAGCTGTAATGGCCATTCTAAAATTTCTCCCGGGTTAAATATTTTGGCAAGTATTAGGCCGTAACTTCTTCAGATTCTTGTGCTTTAGATATGCCCTTGGCTTCTAAAATTGCATCAGCAAGTGTGCCCATAAGCAAACGAATAGCCTGAATGGAATCATCATTTGCAGGAATAGGTATATCGATTTTGCGAGGATCCGAATTCGTGTCAACCACAGCAACTATTGGAATCTCTAGACGTAGAGCTTCAGCAATGGCAATAGTCTCTTTCCTGGCATCTACGATAATCACGACATCCGGTAAGCGCCGCATATCTTTAATTCCACGATGCTGGGTTTGAAGGCGAGTACGTTCACGAGCTCGCATGAGGAGTTCTTTTTTTGTCAGAGTATCAGCGACACCACTGGTCTCATCCTTTTCAAGTACATGCAAACGCTTGATTGATTTCTTTATAGTCATAAAGTTTGTCAGGGTGCCACCTAACCAACGTTCGGTAACATGAAACATCCCACAACGATCCGCTTCTTCTTCGACTACTGTCTTTGCAGCTTTCTTGGTTGCAACAAAAAGAATAGATCCACCCTTTTTAACTGTTGAACTTACCAGATCAACAGCTTTTGTGAGCTGTTCAATGGTTTTGTACAGATCTATGATATGAACACCATTCTTCTTGGTGAAGATATAATCTTCCATATTTGGATTCCAGTTGCTGGTCATATGACCAAAATGGGCTCCGGAAGCTAGCAGATCCTCTAATGAAATATTACGCATTAAAACTCCTGAAAACTTTTAACGTTTCGAGAACTGGTAAGCTTTACGAGCACCAGCCAAGCCATATTTTTTACGCTCTTTCTTACGAGCATCACGAGTAAGCAAACCAGCTTTTTTAAGCACTGGTCGCAATTCGTCATTATCACCCTGCAAAGCGCGGGAAATACCATGACGAATAGCATAAGCCTGTCCTGAAAGACCACCACCATTTACATTAACGGAAATATCGTAGCGATTACTATTCTCCGTTAACTCCAGAGGCTCGTGAACAATCATTCTCAAGGTTTTTCGGCCAAAATAATCGTTTAGCTCGCGGTTATTAACAGTTATAACACCTTTACCGGGTTGCATATACACGCGTGCAATTGATCTTTTGCGCTTTCCGGTAGCATAAAACGTGGTAGATGTACTCATTGGTTCTAGCCTATCTTGAGAGGTTTGGGTTGTTGGGCTTCATGCGGATGTGATTCACCTGCATAAATTTTCAATTTTTTTAACTGAGCACGGCCCAGGCGATTATGAGGCAACATCCCCTTCACAGCATGCTCGATAATCCGCTCCGGATGTGTTTCACGTAATTGTTTCAATGACGTAAAACGAGCACCACCAGGGAAGCCGCTATGACGAAAATATTCTTTTTGTTCTTCTTTATTTCCAGTGACACGAATTTTTTCAGCATTGGTTACAATGATAAAATCACCACTATCAAGGTGAGGTACAAATGTAGGTTTATGCTTTCCTCGGAGAATTTGAGCAATTAGCGTTGAGAGTCTTCCCAGAGTTTTATCTGTGGCATCGACAATCCACCATTCCCGCTCAATCTCACTTGCTTTTACATTATACGTTTTCAATTCTTTTCCTTCTCGTTCTTGACCTCTGACCATTTATAGTCGTAAAAAAGCGACGTAATCTAACCGAGGGCTTGTGGCTTGTCAAATATATTTTCCTTGTTATAAAATCGTAAGTTTTCAGGTACTTGCTGGGGTCTTCAGACTAATTTCAAAAGTAGTCCCTTGGCCGGGAGCAGACTCTACAGTGATCTCTCCCTGATGATATTCTCGCACAATACGCTCAACAAGGCTCAAACCCAAGCCCCACCCGCGTTGCTTACTACTCCAGCCTGGTCTAAATATATTTTTATGATCCCTCAACGGGATGCCTTCTCCGTCGTCGCTAACCCTGATATTTGCCCAGGTTCCTCTACGAACCACTGCTACCCGAATTGTACCTTGCTCTTCTTTTATTGCATCAACTGAGTTTTTTAGCAAATTCTCGAGAGCCCAACCAAAAAGTTCTGCATGAGCCAACACCTTTAATTCCTTAGGACAATCAAATTCAACATCGATAGATTTACCCCATTGTGGAATACGCCGCCGCACATAGTTGAGAATAGGTTCGAGGAGTTCGCACGCAAAAAGTTCTTCCAGCTTCACACCGGCACCAATTTTGGAGAACCGTTCAGCAACCTGATTTAATCTTTGAAGATCACGATCCATTTCTTCGATAATTTGTTTAGTCTGGGCAGATTGTTTATCCTGACGTAAAAGTTCGATCCACCCCATGAGTGAAGATAAAGGGGTACCCAATTGATGAGCAGTTTCCTTGGAAAGACCCACCCATATCCCTCTTCGCTCAGCTTTGCGGATAAATTGGAACCCAGTAAATCCAAGTAGGATGAAGGCCCCAATTATTCCAAATTCCAGAAAGGGGAACCACCACAACATCTGAATCAGATCGGAATCTTCATAATGAATCAGCATAACTATTTTGGCTTCGAATTCGACAGGAACAGGGGCATTCTTCAAGTCCATTCTAGCCATTGCATTCATTAATATGCGATTCTGCTGCTCAGGGTTTAAATCTGGTGATATCCTTAAGGTGTGATCCTGGATCACGGTCTTGCCCTGATCATTCTCTTTCGTGATGATCATCGGAAAATGAACCGCCTGAATTACCTTCTCCACTACTTCTTTAAATTTTCGGCTTTCGGGTTTTCCATAGTGAATACTCATGATCTCTCGGTCATTATATGTAACCGGAATAGGAGTATTTTGGCTGTCCATATTTTCAGCTAACAGTAACAAATATTCTACAGAGATAGGTGTCGCAATAGTGTCTGGAATGTCGATATTACGATGTGCGTAAACGACCTGCTCACCTTCTTCTAAAACTGTAATAATGATTGGAAAGCTTATATTCTTAATCACTTGATTAAAGGCAAAATCCATACTCGAAACATCTGCCGAAAGAGCACTTGCATAGAGTCTGGCATTATAGCTCAGAAATCGTCTCTGTTCCTCTTCATAAGCTTTACTTTGTAAATCTGCGGCTAAAGCGTTAGCAAGCAAATTGGAATTGTATCTTAAAAAACGTAAATTGTCGTTCCGTAGTTCTTGAATAACCCAATTTGTATACAGTAAGGAACCACTAATGATCAGAATGGCCAGAACGAACAAACCCAGCTTAATATTGGTTGTTGATCTATAGTCTCGCATTATTCACTCGTTGCTGAAAGCCTATGATACCAATTGCACCTCAAATTTGCACTAAATTTCTGCATCTTTTCCCGTTTTAGTGCACTTAAAATTTTCACCATAGCTACCGCTATGCTTCTAATTGTGAAGCTTCTAAAACGAAAAAATATTTTGGACTTATAGTGCACCTTTGAAATACAATTGGTAT
>JAUVKO010000188.1 GCA_030596225.1 Fidelibacterota bacterium | reverse complement strand
TCCTCTTCGGATGATCTCACCCATTGCCAAGATCAATGGTCATTGGCGATTCACAGGGATATCAGGGATGTCCTACCACGGCGGTATATCTGGGGTGGCAATTGCTCTCTGGTTGTATGCTCATAAGCACAAAATGAAATACTTTGAACTAACTGATCTGCTCATGGTTGGAATCCCCCTGGGATATACCTTTGGTCGTATTGGGAATTTTATTAATGGAGAACTGTACGGACGGATAACTGAAAGCTGGATCGGAATGTATTTCCCCAACGCCAGAGATGGGCTCCTGCGTCACCCTTCTCAGCTTTATGAAGCCTTTTTCGAAGGATTAGTGGTTTTTGCTTTCATTTGGACTTTTCGCAAGAAATCACCCTTCCCCGGTTTTATTTCCGGTCTGTATGTCTTCGGTTATGGATTTGTTCGATTCTTCTTGGAGTATTTCAGGCAGCCGGATACCCATCTAGGATTTGTGCTTTTGAATTTTAGCATGGGACAAATGTTATGCTTCGTCATGATGCTGGCTGCTGGCCTGATCTGGTATCTGGGTTACACTCAAAATAAGCGAACTGAAAGTACTGATTGATGACTCTGGGTGTGATGAAAAAGCTCCACGGTGGACGAGTGGCATTTATCTTCCCGGTGGTGATCATCGGGCTGACGATCATAGTTGGTCTTGGAGTCAATTTTTTTCTAGGAGACTCTGCAGTATAGTGAATGAAATACATTTCTTAGATGATCACTTGTGGCTTAATATTATGGCCGGTGTTTTGCTGCTGGGCTTATTTGTGGGCTCATTATTCAGAATCGGCCCCAAGGGGATGATAGAAAATCTTTACAAGGGTTTGGGATCTTCGGAGGATGAAGAGGAGCATTGTGATTGTTCACATGATTAGATAATATGGGTTTTGCACTAAAATATGTACTTGGAGTCATAAGAAAGTGACTACTTCTCAAATCGTTAATCGGTGTTCCTTGTTCTTAAATCAATTTCCTTTGAATATTGAACAAGGATTAACGAACACCGATTTCAGAAGTTTTCAATTCGATAATCGGCACCTACCAGCGCGTAACTGAGGAAAACGAAGTGAAGACCGGTTCTTAAATCAAGACGAATTCGCAAAAAGTAACTGAGAAACAATGAAAAACAACCTAACATCATTATTAACAACCACATACGATATGATGCGCTATATTCATAAATATCAATACTTTGCGACTCTGCGTCCTCTGCGAGAGGGACTTTTTACGGTGGCATCAAATCAAAAGAAACTGTTGTGGACAGAAATAAAGAATATTTTGTACACCAAAATGACCTTATTTACCTCTTTTAGGTGCGTATTATGATAATGAGGCACAATATGTTTGAAATGGATAGGATGTTCGAATGAAAGTATTATTAGCCGGTGGGGGCAGTTCACACGAACAGGAAGTGTCACTAAATTCAACCGCAGCCATGGAACGGGCACTCCAGGATCTGGGTTATGCACATAAACGTGTTGATCTGAAAAGTGAGCTGGATGTATGCAAAGAATGGAATGACTCCTTTGATATTGTCCTATTGGGATTTCATGGTCGGGCAGGGGAAGATGGCTTACTGCAATCTGTCTTGGAAGCTAAACAGATTCCATACACAGGTGCTGGCATCAGAGACAGCCTTTTGGCATTTTCAAAGGATGCATCAAAACGTTTATTCAAAGACCATGGTATTCCAACAGCAGATTGGGAATTGTTATTGCATAATCCTGGTCAGGATCTTCCCACAACCAGACTTGAATTGCCCTATGTGATCAAGCCGGACAATGAAGGTTCAACCATCGGTCTTTCAGTCTGCCGGACAGCACAGGATTTGATTAAAGCCAGGCAGGTTTCAGGACCGTTCAGTCGATTAATATTTGAGATATTTATTCCTGGTCGTGAGCTTACAGTAGGAGTGGTAGGTGGACAGGTGTATCCGGTCATTGAAATTTTCCCTGGTCATGAACTTTATGACTATGAATCAAAATATACCAAAGGTATGAGTCGGTATGAGTGTCCAGCCGATTTGGATGAATCACTTATGCTTCAAGTTCAGGAATTGGCAAAGCAAGCTATGGATGCAGTTGGTGTTCAGGTATATGGACGGGTTGATTTCCGACTTGATCCGGAAGGTCGGCCCTGGTGCCTGGAGATCAATACCCTCCCAGGCATGACTGAAACGTCATTGTTGCCAATGGGTGCAGAAGCTTTTGGCTTATCATTTCCACAGCTGATCGATGAAATACTCAAACAAAGTTTAAAAAAATACGTGTAGGGCAAAAAAATGAATCTCCGATTTTACAATACAATAAATCGCAAAAAGGAAGATTTTCATTCCATTGATAAAGGCAAGGTCAGGATGTATACCTGTGGACCAACCGTATATGATTTTGCTCATATCGGTAACTATCGAACCTTTATGTTTGAAGACCTGCTGCGACGTTATTTAGAATTTCGTGGATATGATGTGACTCAGGCAATGAATCTGACAGATGTGGATGATAACACTATTCGTCGTAGCCGGGAGCGGGGAATTTCGCTTACTGAGTTGACAGATGAATTTAAGGCAGCCTTCCATGCTGATCTAAAAACTCTGAATATCCAGCCTGCCCACCAATATCCTGAGGCTACCAGATATATTGCCGAGATGATCGAGATGGTGCAGAATCTCGAAGATCAGGGTTACGCCTATAAGACAGAAGATGGCAGCATTTATTTTAATATCGCTAAATATGACAACTATGGTAAACTGGCGCATTTGAATCCCGAAGAAATGCTCAGCGGTGAGCGGGTCACTGATGATAGTTATGAAAAAGAAGGTGCTCGGGATTTTGCTTTATGGAAAGGCTACAAAGCAGAAGATGGAGATGTACACTGGGAATCACCCTGGGGAAAAGGTCGCCCAGGCTGGCATATTGAATGTTCTGTGATGTCCACTGAACTTCTTGGTGAGCACTTTGACATCCATTGTGGTGGTGTTGATAATATTTTTCCTCATCATGAAAATGAAATTGCTCAGAGTGTATGTGCCACGGGTAAAGAATTTGTCAATTACTGGCTTCACTCAGAATATCTGCTGGTTGATAATAAGAAAATGTCCAAATCTTTGAATAATTTTTATACGCTGAGAGATCTGCTTGACCAGGGCCATGCTGCTGATGCTATTCGCTGGATGTTGATTACCACCCATTATCGTCAAAAGCTGAACTTTTCTGTCAATCGTTTGGGAGAGGCTGCCAGAGCTGTTGCACGTCTGAAGATGTTCCATGAACGTCTTGAAAACTATAAAGTTGATGGCCCGGAATCGGTAGATAATCTCGTGGCAGATACCCACATCCGTTTTCAAAATGCTATGGATAATGATTTAAACATCTCCGGCGGATTATCTGCAGTTTTTGATCTTCTCCATAAAGGACATCGCCTGATGGACCGGGACTTGCTAAGCCAGTCAGGAGCCGCTAAGGTTCATCAATTGCTAAAAACGATCGATCACGTGCTGGGTGTTCTTGAAATGGATAGCGGATCAGATCCAACTGTTGATGAGGTCTTTATCGAGTCCAAAATTGAAGAGCGGAACACAGCTAGAGCCAATAAGGATTTTGCAGCCAGTGATGCCATTCGGGATGAATTAGCTGATTTGGGTATTGAGTTAATTGACACATCAGATGGGACGAAGTGGAAATTGAAATAATTTGTTGAGTGGAGACGCAATGAATTGCGTCTCCACTCTATTAATAAAACATCTCCGTTCCTGTGTAATAAATACTTTTCTAATAGTTCTTGTGTCTGGAAATCCAGCATATATATTCTCGGGCTTTTCGATAAAACGGCCAAGGTAGCTCAGTTGGTAGAGCAGCGGTTTTGTAAACCGCCGGTCGGGGGTTCGAGTCCCTTCCTTGGCTCGAGCACTAATGCCGTGGCAATCCTGTAGAGTGTAATAAGTCGCAGGAGTTTTAGTTGATATCAAGGCAACTAATTTCAGTATAGCTAAAGCTATTGTGAAATTAGTTAACGCAGAGATCAGCTAAAAGGACAAGACTTGGTTGCACAAATGCAGACTTGACATGACATTGACTTTTGGGTCGATGGCCGAGTGGTTAAAGGCGGCAGACTGTAAATCTGCTCTCAATCGAGTACGGTGGTTCAAATCCATCTCGGCCCACGCTTTTTAATAACTATGGGGAGGCAATTCAAAATATTGCTGTCTGAACCCAGTGGGTGTAGTTCAATGGTAGAACACCAGCCTTCCAAGCTGGTTATGTGAGTTCGATCCTCATCACCCGCTCATTTTGACAGTGAATTGCCCCAAAACCGGGGCTTTTTTGTCTTAACAAATGTTAGCATCTGTTAAGACAACCACGGCGAAGCTCATAGAGCGAAGCCGGGTTATGAATAAACCTTTGGGTGTGAGCCCACGGTTAATTGCTCGGGTAGCTCAGTCGGTAGAGCACCTCCTTGGTAAGGAGAAGGTCAGCGGTTCAAATCCGCTCTCGAGCTCTAGCTTCCCCATTTGGACTTTTTAACAATCAAGCGATACGGAGGAATTGAAGTATGGCAAAGCAAAAATTTGAACGTACCAAGCCTCACGTGAACGTCGGAACGATCGGTCACGTTGATCATGGTAAAACCACATTAAC
>JAUVKO010000152.1 GCA_030596225.1 Fidelibacterota bacterium | reverse complement strand
TCATGTTATGATACATAAAGATACACCCATCAACTTAGGTCTTCGCCTTACGGCTACGCCCCTACAAGCCGCTCGGGGTGACGATTTGGCAAAAAGCAATATGTGATACTCGCTAACATTATGGACAAACACTAATTAGTGCAAAAAAACGGCCCCCGATCGGGAGCCGTTTTCCTGTAAAGCTTTCGTCAGGAATTATTTATCATTCCCAACAGCAGCTTCCAACTCCAGAAAAGCTTGTGAAGCTTTGAACTCGGCATAAAGCGCTTCTTCGTTCTTGATCAGGTTGACAACTTCAGTACTCACAGCGTCCTTTTTCAAGCCCAGCTGAACATAAGCGATCCAGGTTCCACCCGATTTCTGATAGGGATAACGTTTCAGGACGGTCACACCGTTCAAGGTGTTATTGGTCACTGTCTTGGAAGTTGACTGATAAAACTCAACGATCTGAGTATTCTCAGTCATCCCGGCTTCCTGGGTAAAGCTTTTCACTTGGCTTTGAACATTGGCAGAAATACGCTCTGACAACTCCACCTTACCAGCCTGCTTGGCTTTATCAATGGCCAGATCCATCTTACGTGACTCACCCATGCCAACTGCGTAGATGAAAGTGTCATCCTCTTCCGGTGTATTGATATACCAATCCGGGAGATCCATAGGTGTTTTGGGGTTCGTTGCATCTTTACGATCGGGCATATCATTCACATCCGGTGCACTAGAACAGCTGATCATGACCAGAGCGGTCAATACGATCATAAAACTTAGTTTCACTAACTTCATTGTTACCTCCTAATTATTCTCGTCACTTGGCGAAGCAAAATGAATATACATTTTTTGACCCTCACTTTCATGAAAAACTTGGTAATGTGAAGGTTTCGGACTTACCTTCATATCATCACGTAAACCTCACGTAAAACAAATGGGATCATTATGCACAAGATCAGTCTAGTTCTGTTGGCTATCTCTTTGCAGGCCAACGACATACGTATCTCTGAGGTAATGTCAAATCCTCAGGGATCAGAATATGAAAACGAATTTATAGAGATATATAATCAATCAGACCATGTGATGCAAATCAATGGATGGGTCATAAGTGATGGAAGTGGAGTGGATACGATTGCTCATCTCTCTGGTCCGATTCAGCTACAGGCTCATGGATATGCCATTATTCTAGATCCGGGTTATGTTTTTTCCACAGGACCCTACAGTACCCTGATTCCCGACAGTATTCCGGTATACACCATCTCAACAGATGCCAGCTTTGGGAGTGGGGGATTGGCCAACACCAGCGAATCGGTTATCATCTACAGTCCCGACTCTCTCACAGTCAGTCAAATGTCCTGGTCCAGGGCTTCGGATAACGGATATTCCTGGGAACGCGTGTCAACGGATACTCCGGACTCGCTGGCTATCTGGCAGCAATCTCTAGTGGAGAATGGAACACCGGGATTTCGCAATTCAGTGCAAGCGCCTCAATACAACTTGAGTTTGCAGGATATTATTATTAACCATGATCAGTTAGGAGAAGCAGTGGAGGTCAATCTGACCATCAAAAACTCTGGAGAGAAGGCAGTGGGTGGCTTTTCACTTTACCTTTATCGTGACGATAACCAAAATGAGATACCGGATATGACAGACTGGGAACTATCACAGGAGTATTCAGACTCGATTGCATCACAAGAGACTCTGGAGATTCCCCTCATCCTCTTTGAACTTGAGTCGGGTGTCCACCAAGTTGAGGCTCGCATTTTTGCAGCAGGGGATGAACAGGAAACTGATGATACAATTCGCTTTCAAATTGTTGGGCATTACCCCGAAAATGTTGTGAGCGTATCAGAGATTATGTTCAGTCCTGCTTCAGATCAGGGTGGTGAGTGGATTGAGATCAGGAATATTTCTGAAGCCCCTGTTTCCCTTCAAGGGTGGACCCTGTCTGATGCAAACCAGACCCGCTATCCCATTACAGACAGCCTGCATTATTTGCAGCCGGATTGTCTCTTAACTTTATGCAGAGAACAAGCTGTCTTGGAATATTTCAGCCTCCCGCTTGACAAGGCCCTGATGCTTGAAACATGGCCGACTCTGAATGCCACGTCTGACTCAGTGCGTTTATTTGATGCCAAAGGTCATTTGGTTTCCCGGGCATTTTACCGGGGTAGCTGGGGAAACTCCGGCATATCTCTGGAGCGACGTCACCCTGATCTATTCCCTCTTGCAGAATGGAATTGGCAGTCAAGCACTCACGCTGATGGAGGAACACCGTCAAGAATCAATACTATGCAGCTAGATGCAGCTGCAATACAGATTAAAGCAATTGATATTCAAATTAAAAACAGCATTGGGCCTGCTCCGGTCTCGCTTACTATTCACTTTATTAACTGGGGTTTGGATACTTTAGAACATTTGGAGATAGAGGCAGGGGAATCTACCGAATGGCAGGGGAATCTACCGAGTTTTCAATCAGACTCACTAAGTTTCACAACTGCAGAACTAGCTCCGGGCTTATCCCGGATTTTGATCCGTGTTTACCATGAGCAGGTTCTACTGGCAGATACCACTATCCAGGTGATATTGGGATTTCCGCCAAATCGTATTGCTTTAAATGAGATTCATTATTTACCCACCGAGGATCAAAGTGAGTTTTTAGAATTTGTCAATTTGGGTAGTGATAGCCTGAATCTCAATGGCTGGACTTTTATGGATCGCAGTGGAACACAGGGGCTGATCTCAGCGCTAGTTCTTGTTCCACCGGACAGTCTGTTTTTGCTTTGTGCAGATGCAGCTGTTTTGGGTGACTGGATTTCTCCTCAGACTCGGATTTGTGAGTTATCTCCCTGGCCTTCTTTGAACAATAGTTCTGATTCAATTGTGATCTTTGATCCGCTGGGAAATCGTCAGCTTGTTCACGCATATACAGTAGCCCAGGGTGGAGAGTCGGGAAAAAGTCTTGAGCGCCTGGCACTTTGGATGCCAAATGAGGCTGATGCAAGTTGGGCAACCTGTATTGATCCCCGGGGGATTACACCGGGAAGACAGAATTCAGTTCTGCTTCCTCCTAAAAACCTGGCAATGATTGATCTAAAGATTCTTGATTCGCTTCTGTGGGTTGATAAAAAGTTCAGGGTCAAAGCACAGCTTACCAACGCTGGTGTTTTTGCTGTCCATTCAGCGGAGTTCAACATTCAGGTTTTTCGAGAAAACGATCAGCTAAGTATCTTGAATGAATTGCTGCCAACTTTATGGCCTGGGGACACTCTCATCCGGGAAACAGATATTGAGCTTAGTCAATGCGGATGGATCGATATTATTGCTGATATCTATTTTATGGAGGATGAACAGCTAAGGGATAACCAAAAAACGCAGATGGTCTATATCAGTTGTGCCACAGCACCACTTATCATCAATGAGCTTATGCCGGTTCCAGCACCTGACCAGGTGGAATGGGTCGAGATCTATAACCGAAGCAGTAGAAATGTTAATTTGCAGGGCTGGCAGATAGCTGATAACAATTTATCCGGGAAGATGATCGTGGACAGTAGTTTGGTACTTGCAAATGACCACTTTGCAATACTGACTGGTCAGTCGGAACTGTTTTCATGCTCAGAAGATTGCTCTATCCTGTCTGTTCCGGGTTTTCCTACTTTGAATAATTCTGAAGATGCAGTTATCCTGATCGATCCACAGGGTATCAGGATGGATGAGATATCCTATGACGCTTATACTGCTTTAGCAGAAGGGCGCTCTCTGGAACGGATCAGGACTGATGCTCCAGGCACTGACCCGCGGAATTGGGGGATTTGTATTGATGAATCAGCATCAACGCCCGGTGCCGAGAACAGTCTGTATCTAAATGAACTTGCAACAGAACTCAAAATCGATCTCAGCCCCAACCCCTTTACTCCCAATGGTGATGGTCAGCAGGATAAGTTGGTGATCAATTATGAATTACCGTTTGAACAAGGACTTATGTCTATTGCGGTTTTTGATATGGCCGGACGAAGAATTGCTGAACCAGCTCTGGCCGAAGCGGTCAGTCATCGTGGACAAATAATCTGGAATGGCGCAGCAAGTTATGGGGGCATTGCTGTCACCGGGTTGTATATTTGTAAGGTAATGGTTGATGATCAGCAAGGGAAGGTGACTGAAACCCTGAAAAAGATCTATCTGGTGAGATGATTTAATGGATACAAAAGTTTCCAAACCACGCGTTAAAGGATATTCCATTTGGTTGATCCCGAAAGGGCAGGTTCAATCAAACCTGAATTCAATTATTCAGCAAATCAGTTCTCATTTTAGCAGCTCGATTTTTGACCCTCATTTGACATTATTGGGCCAGATCGAAGATGATCATGAAAACATCTTGTCGGCATTTCAAAAACTTGGTCGATCTTGTTCACCCCTGACCCTGCAAATAGAATCAATTGCTTATGAAGATGTCTATTTCCGATCACTGTATTTTAAAATTGGGCAGTCACCCCAATTGCTTGCTCTGAATAGAGAAGCAAGAGCTATTTTTAAACGCAAATCTGAAGCACTCTTTTCACCACATATCAGTCTGTTGTATAGTTTTGCTCTTGAATCTGAAAAACAGGCAGTTCTTGATCAACTTCGGATTCCTCATAGTCTCAATATTCCAATTGCAAGCATGGAGCTTATGCGAACCGAGGGAGAAGTTCAGGACTGGGAATTAATCGAACGAATAGAAATTCAATAAAACAAAAGAGCGATTTCACTAATCCGGTGACTGAGCTTTAACTTTCTCTGACATGTACTGAATTGCCCGCAATACATCACGCCGGCTGATCTGACCCACAACCACTTCATTTTCAACAATGGGGATTCGACGATAAACATTATTTAGAAAAAGATTAGCCACGGTGAAGATATCCATTTCAGGACTGATGCTCATTACAGCCTCAGTCATGTATTCACTTACCGGGCCGGCAGGGGCATCATGGAACACGCCATTTGCCAGAATCCGTAGACAATCTTTTTGGGAGATTATACCAGTAAGTTTACCCTCATTATCCACAACAGGTGCTCCGGATATCCCGGCTTTGATCAATTCATCAATAGCAGTGTATATATCCATTTCGGGAGTAAATACAACTAGCTCCTTTGTCATGAAATCGCCAACACAAATCTTTTCCATCAAAGCCTCCGGGTTTCTTATTGGGCAATAATCTAATTGCTCTCGTCGAGCATTATATTTACAATAAAATCAAACAGTATCAAATACTTGTCTTGGATTAATAAGTATCTGCTTTGTGAGTAGGTGTCCAGCCCGAAAATAAGCATAATGATCTATTGGGATAGAATTCATAAGATTCCGCTGCCTAATACCAATTGCACCTCAAATTTGCACTAAATTTCTGCATATTTCCCCGTTTTAGTGCACTTAAAATTTTCACCATAGCTACCGCTATGCTTCTAATTGTGAAGCTTCTAAAACGAAAAAATATTTTGGACTTATAGTGCACCTTTGAA
>JAUVKO010000063.1 GCA_030596225.1 Fidelibacterota bacterium | reverse complement strand
CATTCTTCATCTTTTCCAGTTTTACTGCTCTTAAAATTCCAACCATAGCTCAAGCTATGCTTAAAATTTAAAGATTGTAAAACAGAAAAATCTTTTGAATTCAGATAGACTCTTTTGAAGTACAATTGGTATAAAACAATTGCTATAGTTGTACAATTAGGATCAATTTCTGTTCACCGCGCAAAATTTCAACAGAAATACGCTGGCCCGGTTTCACCTCGGCCATCCGTCCCATATAATCATATACGTTTTTCACTGAGCGGCCATTAAGAGAGACCATAACATCCCCTTTCTGCATTCCTGCAAAAGCAGCAGGACCACCCGGTACGACACCACCAAGCAGGAAACCGGCTGCATCAGCAGCCGCAAAATCAGGGATGATTCCCATTTTTACTTTACCGCGTTTGCCACCCTTGGGTGGGCCTTTCGGGCCGGCTTCCAGGTATTCAAAGGTCTGCTCCATGGAAGCGATGTTCTTGATCAGGTCATAAGCAAAATCAGCAACGATCTTTTCGCCGGCAAAATTAATGGTTTCAATATCATCAGCCGGTGTGTGGTATACATCAGTGATGCCGGTGAAGAACATAAGCACGGGAATATCTTCGATATAAAAGGTGGCATGATCTGAGGGTCCATAACCGTCAGGGGTTGTGGACAAGTTGAAATCGCGTCCCTCAGCCAGTTGTTTGATATAGGCATCGATATCTTTAGCGGTGCCGGTGCCACCGACGGTGAGAGTTCGGGTTTCAGGGTTCAAGCAACCTACCATATCAAGGTTAATCATATGTTTGATACTTTTCAGATCAATGAGGGCATTGGATGTAAAAAATTTAGAGCCCAAGAGACCCATTTCTTCAGCACCGAATGCCATGAACAGGATACTTCGTTTTGGAGCAAGTTTATTTAAGGCAAGTCGTTCAGCAATTTCTAGAACTGCCGCCACACCGGAAGCATTATCATCAGCCCCATTATGGACAGCAATTGTATCAGGTTTGCGGGATCCGGATCCTTTACCGCCCCAACCCAGATGGTCATAATGAGCACCGATCACAATAAATTCATCTTTTAATATCGGATCACTACCGGGAAGGAAAGCGATAACATTCTGAGTTGTCACTTCCTGCTGGAGAACTTCAGTGGTGATTGCCACCTGAATATCCAGAGAAATACTCTGGGGTGCCAGCTGCTCATCAAACTGCGTTTCCAGATCCTTGATTGTCTTACCGGAACCGGCCAGTAATTGGTCAGCCAGCTCCCGTTTGACATGAATGACCGGCAGGGCTGCTCTGGAAAAATTGCGGTCGATACGCAGTTCAATAAGTTCATCCTTGGCATCGAATTTTTCTCCGTTGACAAATATTGCTCCTGCAGCACCATGATCTCGGGCTATTAGAAGTTTTTGACGCATGGTGGAGTGATTGTCATATTTGCTCTGAGCTGCATCATTCTCAGGATTCCCGCGCAGGATCAATACCCATTTATCTTGAATGTCGATATCACTATAATCATTCCATTGTATGGAATCATTTTCGATTTGGAAGCCGTAGCCAACAAAAACTACCTGAGCATCCACACTCGAATTCATTGAAAATACGGCGGGGGTGTAGCTTACACCTGGTTCGGCATTGATGCCCTCAGCGCTAAAACTGTTATTAGGGCCTAATTTTACGGATGTAATTACATCAAAATATTGAAAACCATCATCACCCATGGGGCTAAGTCCGAATTGTTTGAAATGATCAGCTATATAGCTGGCTGCTTGCTTACCCTCAGGTGTACCGGGTTTACGACCTTCAAGTTCGTCAGATGCGAGGTAGGCAATATGATCATAAAGCTCTTGTTCACTGATAACTGCCTGATTCGACTGCATGGGAATGGTGCACTGTAGAACAAACATACTGATAATGAGGGTAATAAGGTGTTTCATGGATTCCTCCGCTTGGGTGTGGTTATTAATACGAAAGAAGTATAATTCCAGCATTAGCTATTTCAACAGTATTTGTGATGTTAGATCCACTTAAATGAATATAGTGAATAATTCTTTTGATCAGAATTGTGTGATTTCAGCAAAGCAATAGACAAAACCACTTCGAATCAAGCAAACCGTGCTCTTCATAATGGATTCCTCCGCTTGGGTTAGATGTGCAGCATAAAAAAGTATTTACTGCTTTGAATCTGTCATTCTTACGATAAATTATGGTGTTACCATAATAATATGATGTGCAAAAATAACCAAAATCAGGCTATGACGACTTGGATCCCAAAAGGGGGTGCAAGTGTGTATGTCCAATGAAAAAAGGGGTTACCATGCGAAGAAAGAACTTATTAACTGTAATCACAATGCTCGTGTTCATGGTTTCAACCATGTTTGCCGGAAGCATTCTGGTAGTTGATGATGACGCTAATTATAACAATGAGAGCCGACTTTATGCTGCTCTTGACAATCAGGGAATTATTTATAGTTCCTACGATTGCAACGCTGAAGGAGGCACACCAGACAGTACGACCATGCTGGCGTATGACTTGGTAATCTGGTTCACCGGAAGCGATGGTGCCGATCTTTATTTTTGGGATGAAACAGATTCAGATAACACCGAACTTATTGGTTATCTAAATCAGGGTGGAAAACTATGGGCGTTTGGTCCGGACATACTTTACGATCGCTATAGTGGTGCTGCCGATACATTTGCTGTTGGTGATTTTGTCTATGACTATCTGGGAATATCTTCCTATGATGCACAATCACATACTGAAGCCGATGCCGGTGGCGTTCCCCAACTGGATCAAACAACAAATGTTATCTCTACAATTGATCCCATCCTTTGGACCGTGGCTGAACTCTGGTATGTAGATGGTGTTTCTCTAGTTGATGGGGCTGTTTCCCACTATGAAATGGGTCCTGACAGTTATGTCTATTCCGGTCTTTCTACAGTCCAAAGCTACATAAGCGACGATTTCACTGTGCTGAGTTCCTTCTTTAAGATTTATAATTTTGATAGTGATGCCAATCGCAATAAATGGGTTGGTGATGTTATCGAATGGTTCAACCTGCCTGAAGAACCTGTTACTGCCACTATTTTAGTTGTAGATGATGATAATTACCAAAACTACGAATATTCTCTTTACGAATCATTAGAGAGAACAGGATATGCTTTTGATACGCACGACACGGATTCACTTGGGAGTCCGGATGCAATGACTCTTTCAAACTATGAAATAGTGATCTGGTATACGGGAAATGATGGTGGAGATATCTATTTTTGGGATGGACTTGAAATTGATAACGAAGCTATAAAAACCTATTTAAACAGTGGTGGCAGGCTTTGGATCAACGGTCTTGATCTGCTTTATGATCGTTTTGGTGGTGCTCCCGATGCATTTGTTTCTGGTGATTTTGCCTATGACTATATGGGTCTCTCGTCTTACGATGCTCAATCAAGAGCTGATGATGGTGGCGGTGGTGCACCCTTGATCTCTCGTCTTGAGGGCAGCTCTGTTTCTGCAGTAGATACAGTAACCTGGCGCTTTAGCACTGCCTGGTATATTGATGCCGTAACTTCTAATTACCGTAGTTTCAACGATTATGTTATGGGACCGGCCGATTATGCATTAGCTGGTCAAACTAATGTTTGCCATCATATTGGAGATGACTTCGTTGTGTTGAATTCATTCTTCAATTTTAATCACCTTCCTAATGATTCAATCCGTGATGTCTTCACTAATGGTGTGATAGAATGGTTTGGAAACATTGCTGATGGAAATGCTCCAACAGCCTCAAATCTGTCTGCTCCTATTGAGGATACTGTCTTTGAAATATTTGTCACTGATGCTGCAGATGTCAATTTTGTCTGGGATGCCTCGACGGATGCTGAGAGTGGCGTGAGGTATCGTTTCCTGCTTGGGAAAAGTGAAGCCGATATTGCCAGTATTATTATCAGTGACCAGGATACACCCGGGTACACAATAAATGAACATGATCTCTATGACATGATCCCCACCTATGAAAATAGTGTGGAATTATTCTGGCAGGTTCTGGCATATGATGCTGACCATAATATCACTGGTTCAGTTATCAATTCCTTTGAAGTTGTGAGAGATCCAGGTCCCGGACCTTCACCTTTTGCACTATTGGAACCTCATGATGGAGCCACGATTAGAGTTCATGATTCTCATGTTTATGATGTCCCATTCATTTGGCGAGCAAGTACAGATCCAGATGGTTTGAGTGTCAGCTATACGCTGCAGCTTATGGATGAAGGCAACTCGGTAGTGCATACAGTAGCAGTGGGGGCAGATTCTACTGCCACTGTTAGTTCGACTGACCTGTTATCAGTACTTGGAGCCAATCCTGTTATGGCATTGTCATGGATCGTTGTTGCCTCTGATGGAGAGTATGAAACCAATGCAATGTCACCCTATAAACTCATCGTTGTAAATGCACTTCCTCAGGCTGTTTCAATTCTGGTTGTAGATGATGACAAGCGCTATAATAACGAAACCAAGCTATATACAGCCTTGGATAATAGCTATTTCCACTATGATACTTTTGATGCTCCAACAGAAGGCAGATCCCCAACCTTGGCTGAATTGTCTGCCTACGAACTGGTGATCTGGTTTACAGGTAGCGATGGACTTGGAATTTACTTCTGGAATGCCAACGATGAGGATAATGGAGTTATTCCACAATACCTTGATCAAGGTGGTAGAATGTGGGTTTTTGGTGCAGATGTTCTCTATGATCGCTATGGTTCTGCTACTGATTATTTTGGACCTGGCGACATGATGTATGATTATTTCGGAACAAGTGCTTATCTGGCACAATCCTGGGCTAATGATGACAATACTGGTCTGGAAATGCTGGTGAAGGAAGCTGGATCTGAAGTGACAAGTCTAGACACTATCCGATGGGGTGGAACGAGTGGGATCGTAAAATATGCTGATGGATGCGCTTTGGGTGTAGGAGCCCTTGCTGATCTAAGATTTGGTCCTGCCTCATATCAACTGGCTGGTATGGCAAACTCTTATCATGCTACCGATGGAAACTATATCACTATGTCTACCTGGTTTAATCCCTATTACATGGTCTCAGATGATGATCGGGCAGATTGGGTTGGAGATGTGGTTAGCTGGTTTGAGAATACAATGGTGCCGGCAACATTAGCTGCTCCCGTATTAACTGCTCCGGCAGTGGGAAGTCAGATCAACTTAAATTCACGTGAAGATCAGTTCACTTTTACCTGGGATACGGTTAGTTCAGCGGAAACAGTGTATTATCAACTCATCGTCAAGAGTAATGCAGAAGGAACTGTGCCCATTTTGAAGACCCTTAAGGGAACCTCTGTAACTATAGAGGGTGATGATCTGTTCAAGCTCGCCGGATTTGGAACAGATTCTCTAGACCTCATATGGAAAGTGACGGCTCAAACAGCTATGGCAGCATATTCAGCTTCTGCTGAACAAAGCCATCTCTTTATCGAGGGTATTAATGAGGCGCCTCTTGCTTCTGATCTATTATTGCCCATGCCAGGTGATACTTTGACTCTTGACGCAGTCGGTCAATCCTACGCTTTCACGTGGACTCCGGCCTATGATTCTGAAGGTGATGCCATCAATTATCAGTTCATTATGGCGGCGGGTGTAGGCGATACACTGGTTAATATGAATACTGCAGATACATCTATCAGCTTAAGCACGGGAGATATCCTGGATATCATGGCTGGGAATTCATCAGTTGTGACCTTCTGGATGGTTAATGCTCAGGATGGAGAATTTTCTGTTGCAACAGATCCACGAGTGCTCTTTCTAGAAAATCATGGTGTGGGAATAGCGGAAATGGAGATACCAGAATCTTATCATCTCTATCAAAACTACCCCAATCCATTCAATCCCAGTACAAGTATTCGCTATGATTTACCGGAGGCTGCTGAAGTTCAACTTATCATTTATGATATCACCGGTCGCGTGGTGCAGGATCTTCAAGTTGGATCTCAGAGTGCCGGCAGTTATGTAGTACAATGGAATGGAATTTCGAAGAACGGAGTACAAGTCAGTACAGGTGTTTATCTATGCAGCATTCAAACAGCATCTTATTCACATGTGATTAAGATGTTGTACTTGAAATAAGAACTGATTGCTTAAGTTATTCGAGAAATAAAATGGTGCGGGTTGTCTTTGCATTTACTGCAGAGACAGCCCGTTACAATACTGAGTGAATGAGTGAATATTTTCAAACAGATAATCATTGCAAGTCTTTTCATCCTGGGGACAGGCTGGGGACAGGTTCGAGGTAATATCTCGGGTCAAGTAAGGGACATTGGTAGTGGAGAAATCCTCATCGGTGTGAATGTTGTAGTACTGAGCGCCTCTCAGGGGGCAAGTACAGACGTGGATGGGCGTTTTCGCATCCGCAATATCGTTCCCGGTTCCCACACTCTCATGGTCAGTATGATCGGCTATCAAACGGTTCGTCTGGAACAGGTTGAGGTTGTGCCTGATCTGACCACCTCGGTTGAGATTGAAATGAATTCAACTGCTTTGGAAGGTCAGGAAGTTGTCGTTGTGGCTGAAAAGCCTTTGGTGCGTAAGGATGCCACTACCAAAATGATATCCCTGTCACGTGACGAAATTGCCGCCGCTCCAATTCAGGATTTCAGTGGTTTACTGGAGACTCAATCCAATATCGATGTTCTTAGTGGTACACCCATTGCAAAGTCTGGATACAATGATCGTGGTATTGATGATGTTCGATTACGTGGAGGTCGCAACAATGAGGTTGCCCTGATGATTGATGGAGTCAAGGTCTCCAATCCTCTGTTCGGGGGCTTTGGCACTAACATCAGTGTCAGTGCCATTGATCAGCTCACTATCGCTTCAGGTGGTTTTAATGCAAAATATGGTAATGCTCTTTCAGGTGTGATCAACCTGAGTACGCGGGAAGGTTCCTCCAAATGGGCAGGGTCACTCAAGTATATGTCCAGTGATCCTTTCAAACTGGGTTTTCTAACCAACGAAAAGGGACTTGCTCAGGCTAACCAGCAACTTCAGGCTATGCTCTCCGGTCCGATCCCAATATTCAAAAAAGCTTCAATGTTAACCACTATAGATGCTAGTACTAAAGCTGGATCTGTTTACAAATATGATGATATCATCTGGGACGATTTGCGTGTACAAGATATTAATGGTGATGGGATTCTGGATACTTTGCCAACTTCTGCAGAAATAGTTGAAGGTTATGTTAAATATGGTCATCTGGATTCTATTTACAGTGGACTGGGTAGGGACTGGGACGAGATTGTAGGGCCGGATGAACGGGAAGTAAACCCCCTGGATAGATTTACCGGTTGGCAGGGCTTTGGCTGGAATAACAGCTTGAACCTGTTCTCGAAAATGACGTTTTACCCAATGTCAAATATGAAACTGACCTTTTCTTATTTGGGTGATAACCGTTATCGTCAGTTCAATTCTGCAAACTCTTACTACATCTATTATATGGCCGGGCAGAATGTTCAATTTCTAAAATCCAATAAATACACTCTGTCTTTAAATCAAACCCTGTCCGCTAACTTTTTCTGGAATCTTATTTTATCTCGATTTGATCAAAAGCGTGAGATTCGAATTCTAAAAGACTACCAAAATCGTTTTTCAGATGGGATTTGGGGAGTGTTTCGACCACCGGAAGACTACTATAAACTGCCTGAGGATTATATTGCAGTTTCCACTGATGAAAGCATCAGAGATCCTTTTGAGACTTCCTTCTATCTTTTGGCAGACAATCGCTGGTATGATGATGAATATAGTGTTAATTATGAGTTAAGAGCTGACTTTACCTGGAATCCGAGCGAAGTTACTACTGTTGAATCCGGGATTCAGGTCAATCAGATGGAAATTGATTATACTTCGTACCAAAATGTAAGTGGTGTGGATCCATTTCCAACCAGCTACACTCATAAACCCCTGGAAGCTGCCTGGTACGTCCAGTCCAAGTATGAGTGGAAGTTTGTAATTACCAATTTAGGTTTACGAGTGGATGCCTCAAACTCTAATGCTGAATTCTGGGAAAACCCATTGGATCCACTTGGTGAACAGGATTTCAGTAACATTGATCTGGAATATAATCCTATTAGCGAAAGTTTGACCAAGGTGAAGGTGAGTCCCCGGCTAGGAATTGCGCTTCCCCTGACAGACAAGACCATTGCCCATTTCAATTTCGGTCACTTTTATCAGAATCCGAATTATCGCGATTTATATCGCGCCTCCGGAGACAATCGAGAAATCAGTATGATCCGGGGAAATATTATTGGCAACCCTCATCTGGAACATGAGAAATCAGTGCAGTATGAGATCGGTCTGCAGCATCAGGTAGGAGAGTTTGCCGGTATGGAGCTGACAGTCTGGCAGAAAGAATCCAGTAATCAAGTGGGTTCTGTTGTGATCGGGGCTTATCAGGATGAAGGACATGATAATCCCTATAGCTATTCTGTCTTCCTTAATAATAATTCAGGCTTTGCCCGAGGAGCAGATATTAGTTTGACCCTCAGAAATTTGGGGCCATTCAGCAGCTCCATGCACTACAGCTGGTCAGAATCTTATGTATTGCAAGCCACTTCCTGGGATGGTTATTGGTCCGGGAATTCGCTGGAGTCAGGTCCCCGGCAGGAGACTCGTAGTCCCTGGGATCAAACCCATGCTTTTCGCATGATGGGTAATCTACGCTTAGGTAAACAAGCAGGTCCAAAAATTATTGGATACTATCCTTTCAGCAACCTCATGGTATCACTAATCCAGAGAATTAACAGTGGTTATCCATATACGCCTTATGTTCCGGGGAACACCGCTGTAGAAAGATACAGCCGACGTTGGCCTATGATGTTGCGAACTGATTTAAAATTTTTTAAGAGTCTGAAATTAGCCGGTCAGGATGTGAAGTTGACTTTTGAAGTAAAAAATCTATTTGATACTAATAATATTCTCAGCGGCTATACGCGCACTGGAAGCCCTACTGATCCCGGAACTTCTTCTTGGTATACACTATCATCCAGTTATTGGGATTCCAGAAATAATAATAATTATGCAATAAGTAGGACCATGCTCTTCGGTCTGGAGTGGTTATGGTAGCTAAAATGGTAAAAAGGTTTAACCACATGTCTACGCCCTATGAGCTACCTGCCTGCGCGGAGACCGACTTCGGCATAGGCAGGCGCCGCGCAGGCAGAGCGCCCAGAGGTTTTAAAGTAGGAAAAAGTATTTTGGAATATCTTGGTACTATTCATCCTAGGCTCGTTATACCGAGCGGAGTCGAGGTATATCGTGAATGCGACAGTCGAGGGTTGGATAAACCTGAATATGCCGTTAATCGTTGTGCTCTTAAACATGGTGTGGCTCTATCCCTCGACTCCGCTCGGGATGACGTAAAGAGAGATTGTATTAACATTGTTGGACTCTTATTAGCCACGGTTATAATCCTATTTGCCTTAACAAGTTCACTTTTTGCCTTAGACCCCGAGCAGAACCGCCAACCCATGCTGGCCAAACCCGCCTCAAACTTTGATCGAGCCATTGGATTCATGGATGCAGGACGCATGAAGGTCAGCGGTGTTGAAAATTTCGGTTTACTCAGCGGTTGGGATCCTCCCAACACGGACTGGTATCCTGGTGCTATTCATGGCAAGTGGGGTGAAATTCGTTGGATTGCTCCCGTTCTGGCAATTCCACCTGGACCATGGGGACGAGATGTTCGCACTCAAGAT
>JAUVKO010000201.1 GCA_030596225.1 Fidelibacterota bacterium | reverse complement strand
ACTGTCAATGGCTGGTTAAACTGGTATTCTTCCAGCAATGGTTCCTATGGAACGGTGACAGACAATGATGCCCATACCGGTAGTTATGCTGCGGAACTTTATAAGCCTGATACAACCAGTTCAACTTCGGAGATCGTGTATTATACTATACCCGTTCCCGTGATTGCCGGCGAGTGGTACAAGGTTGGATTTTGGGTAAAGACTGTTGGTGTGAACTTTGATGCTGCTTTCGAGACGAGTTTCATCCTCAAAGAACGTTTGGATGATCGCCTTGGTATCACCTACTTCTTCCACAACGATGCTGTCATTGATCAGGGTTGGAATCTGAGTGGTGGTGACAAGTTTGTCTATATTGATCAGACCACTACGAACACGGATTGGACCCATTATTCGGTGATGGAACGTGCTCCTGATGATGCTACTGGCATCTCGGTTCGTGCAAGGTATACATCAAACCCAACAGGTTTGTCTTATTACGATGATTTCTCTGTGGAGAGAATGATCGAATCTGGGGATGAGATCCTTGGAAATGCCGGTCTGGAAGATCAGACCCCTGCATTCTGGAGCCCATTGAACGGTACAATTGGCACTGATGTTGACGTAACAGGTGCCACTGACGCCTATGCAGGTTTACACAGCTTCAAGATCACGAAGTCAGCCGCAACCAGCGCCATGATAGGTTGGGAATCAGTTAACAACGCCAACCTGTATTGGAACAGAGTAGCTACTGAGAACAATGCCAGTACTTCCTACACAGTTAAGATGATGATCAAGACGGTAGACGTTAATCTGAACCCCTCCACTGATGATGGGAAGATCGGACTGATCTTTGAGTTTGCTGATGCATCAGGTACTTTGGCGACTGTGAACCTCTGGGCAGACCAGACTGTTGCCAGCAAAGACTGGGCAGAGATACTTGATGTCACGGTTCCAGGTGCGATTCCAACCTCTATCACTGCGAAAGCGGTAATGGGCAAGAATGCTACCGGTACAGTCTATTTTGACAACATCGGTTGCAGCACAGATCCATGGTCCATGGGGTTTTTCAACGGTAATGCTGAAACTGTCAATGGCTGGTTAAACTGGTATTCTTCCAGCAATGGTTCCTATGGAACGGTGACAGACAATGATGCCCATACCGGTACATATAGTCAGGAGCTCTATAAGCCTGATACAACCAGTTCAACTTCAGAGATCGTGTATTATACGATCCCATATCCGGTTGAGGCTGGTGAATGGTACAAGGTTGGATTTTGGACGAAGACTGTTGGTGTGAACTTTGACGCTGCTTTTGAACCAAGTTACACGATTAAAGCACGTCTGGATGATCGCCTTGGTATCACCTACTTCTTTCACAACGATGCTGTCATTGATCAAGGTTGGAATCTGAGTGGTGGTGACAAGTTTGTATATGTCGATCAGACTACGACTAATACTGATTGGACTTTTTACGAGGTTGCCGAACAAGCACCGGACGATGCTACTGGCATCTCGGTTCGTTCACGGTATACATCAAATCCAACCGGTCTGTCCTATTTTGATGACTTCACAGTTAAGAAAATAGTCCTAGGACCACCAGTATCGATTGATGATGATTTTGAATGGACAATGACTCCAAGCGATTATCTGCTGAGTCAGAATTACCCCAATCCATTCAATCCTACCACTACCATCGAATACACACTACCGATGGATGGTATGATCAATCTGGATATCTATAATGTACTGGGTCAGAAGATCAAGACCTTGTATTCTGGACATCAGAATGCTGGTCGACACAGTGTCATGTGGGATGCCTCTAATGCAGCGGGTGAATCCGTAGCAACAGGTGTCTATATCTATGTTCTGAGTGGTGCCAATGCTCAGGTTAGCCAAAAAATGGTTCTGATCCGCTAGTCAATCTGCGTAAATCAGATCTGATATGGTTGGGTTGTCTGCGGACAACCCAACCATAGCTTTGCAAAATAATTTCCACTGAAATGAGGAGGTCAATAAGTATGACGTCTAGTAAACGGTGTAAGCAATATCTTGGGCTCTTACTGATCTTTCCAATGCTGCTATCAGCTGGTGTCACAGGTAAAATTGCCGGAAAAGTTGTAGATGCCACTACATCAGAACCCCTCATCGGTGTCAATGTTATAGTAGACGGTACCGGTATAGGTGCCTCAACCGATATTGATGGATATTATAATATTATCGGATTGCCGCCGGGAAGTTACACTATCAGTGCGAGTTACATTGCCTATTCCCTTACAAAAATTATTGATATAAAAGTAATGGTGGATTTGACCACCGAGACAAATATCAGCCTTCAGCAAGAAGTGCTCGAAGGTTCCATAGTCACTGTTGTGGCAAAAGCACCAACAGTCAGGAAAGATGTTACCTCTACTTCCTATCGAGTGAGTGCTGAAGAAATTGAAGCTCTTCAGGTAGAAGACTTGAGTGATCTTATCAATCTCCAGGCTGGTGTAGTGGAAGGACATTTCAGAGGTGGTCGTAGTGGAGAAGTGATGTACATTGTTGATGGGATTCCCATCAACGACAGCTACTCCGGTGATGTACCCCTTGATGTGGAAAATGATATGATCCAGGCCATGGAAGTGATCAGTGGCACCTTTAACGCTGAATATGGACAGGCCATGTCCGGGATCGTCAATATCGTGACAAAAGAAGGTCAGAATTACTTCACCGGAAGGCTTTCCTCCTATTTCGGTGACTATCTGTCAAATCATGATGATGTATTTACACACATCAACGATGTGAACCCAGTTGCTATCAATAGTGTTCAGCTAAGTCTCAGCGGACCCTTGCCATCGTTACTGGTACCTGCAAATTTTTCAATGCTGTTACGGCGCTATTCCAGTGAAGGGTATCTGTTTGGGGAACAGTTGTTTTTACCTACGGACTCTTCAAATTTTTATGATTCTGAAAATCCGTATATTGAAGAGACCGGTAGCGGAGAAGTAGTTGCCCTGACACCCCTGACACGAGAGACTGTTCAGGGAAAATTAACTTACAAACTCTATACTAAAGGTAAATTAAATATTTCGGGTTTTTACCAGTCGAAAGAATACAGGGATTATGATCGTTTCTTTAAATATAATCCGGAAGGTAATTATCAGCGGGTAAGTAGTAACTATCGCGGATCACTTCAGTTTACCCATCTTTTCAGCGCAGCAACCTTCGTAACTCTGAATGCTTCCAGTGGATTTACGGAATATGGACAATATGTGTATAAAGATTGGCAGGATCCTCGATATGCTCCAATTTGGTTTAGCACTGGAAATGGCTCAAACGGCTTTTCCACCGGAGGCATGCGCATGTGGCAGCATCGCCGGACTAATGAGGACAATATTGGCAAGATCGATTTTACCAGTCAGATCACAAAAAACCAGAAGATCGGTGCCGGGATCAGTTTGAAACAAAGCAATCTATGGCTGCATGAGTTCTGGTTCTACTTTGATGAAAATAATGAGGTTAACCAGCCTCCGGATTCGTCCTGGTACAACAATAGTTACCGCCACAAGCCTGTTGAGATATCGGCTTTCATCCAGGATAAACTTGAACTTGGTGAAATGATCATTAATGCCGGTTTAAGATATGACTATTTTAACCCGGATGCTTATGTTCCCAACGATTTCGACGATCCTCGTCACTCATCTCTACGCGATGCTGAACCATCTGCCCAACTCAGTCCACGACTCGGGATAGCTTATCCCATTACTGATCTGGGCGTGATTCATTTCAGCTACGGACATTTCTTCCAGATTCCGGCCTATGAACATCTTTATATCAATCCTGATTTCGAGGTCTCGCTGATCCAAATCGAAGGCGATCAGCCGCCTAGGGGACGCTTCAATGCCATGGGGAATGCAGAATTACAACCCCAGAAGACAGTCAGTTATGAGATTGGTTTGAAGCAGGGTCTTACTGAGGATTTAACCATCGATGTTACTGCTTTTAACAAGGACATTCGCGATCTCATTGGTATGGAAGTGCATGATGATATTTATGGCGGTCGGTATTTTCGATTCATTAATCGTGACTATGCTAATGTCAGGGGCATTACGGTGGCTTTAGAGCAGCGACAGACACCAGGTGGTTTTGGTTTTGGAATCGATTATACTTATCAGGCTGCTACAGGAAATTCATCAGATCCTAATGAAGAGTGGATCCGCCAACAGGTAGATCCGCCTATTGAATCCGAGAAAAAACGGGTCATTCTGGACTGGGATCAAACCCACTCATT
>JAUVKO010000209.1 GCA_030596225.1 Fidelibacterota bacterium | reverse complement strand
AAATTTGAAAGATGCCTAAATTAAAAAATAAGATCTACGCTATATTTCAGGGAAAGAAGCCTGGAATTTATTCGACGTGGGATGAAGCATCTGAGCAGGTTCAGGGATTTAAAGGCGCCAAATACAAGAGTTTTGCGAGTTATGACGAAGCGATTATCTGGTTACGAGAATGCACCCTTACGACAACTGATCCGGTTGATGAACATCTGATCACTCTAATAAAATCACAAATCGATAAAAGTGAATCACCTGGAAGCTCCACTAGAAACTCAGATGAAAAGATCATCATTCATACTGATGGGGGAGCCTCACCCAATCCGGGTAAGGGTGGTTATGGTGTAGTTTTACAAAAAGGTAAGCAGCGTAAAGAGCTTTCCAGTGGTTATGAATTGACGACCAATAATCGCATGGAGATGATGGCCTGTATTGTAGCCCTTCAGGCCTTGAATGAACCGTCTAAAGTGGTATTACACACAGATAGCAAATATGTAGTGGATTCCATTTCCAAGGGATGGGTCAAACGTTGGCAGAGCAAAGATTGGAAAAAATCTGATGGCAAACTTGCCGAGAATATAGATCTCTGGAAAAAGCTGCTGGCTTTACTGGAGAAACATCAGGTGGATTTCAGATGGGTCAAAGGGCATGCCGGAAATGTTGAGAATGAACGCTGCGATACTCTGGTCAACGAGGCTCGGAAATCCAAGTCTCTCCTCCAGGATAAGGGTTACCACAAGCAGTAATACCAATTGGTATAAACCCTATTGGGTGTCTTTCATCCGCTTTTTTCATCTCATATAATCTTGCACAATTAATAATAATTGGCTGAGTGAAGCTATGTAATGGTATGATATAAATATCAGGAAGTAGCTAAAATGAAAAGCGCCGGTACTCTTGCGAGCCCGGCGCCAAACTCAATTCTTTAGAAAAGAATCAGACAGCAGTAACGTTCTCAGCCTGAAGGCCTTTTTCGCCTTGTGTGACATTCAATGTAACGTTCTGTCCCTCTTTAAGGGTCTGGTGTCCTGAGCCGTTGATTGCACGATAATGTACAAATACGTCTGGACCGTCTTCCTGCTGAATAAATCCGTAGCCTTTAGCATCATTAAACCACTTGACCACACCGTTGACTAATTGATCAGTCATTTTTACCTCTTTCTTAAACAATACCACCTGTGGTGGCTTCCTACATGCCAGGCTCTTTAACATACATCTGTGAAAGCATTTACGCCCAATAGCGGGCTTTCCTAGCAAATCAGTTGAATATGGACATCAAAAACTAAAAACAAACAACAATTTACAACTATTTATTGATCTCATTTATGGGCTTTCCGGCAAAGTTGGCAACTATTTCACCTGCCAAGATTTCCCACCGGATGAGATTCATTTGGCTGAACCTTTATCCTGACAAGTCTGTCGGGATGAAGACTAATCACTACTCGTACAAACACAAAAGGCCACCTTGCGGTGAGAAATTGGACCCTGAGGTTCGAAAGGACCTGAATAGGCAGGATTGAGTCGGATTTCATCCTTCTCTTACTCCATCCCGACAAGCTTGTCGGGACTCCGTTTCGAACCTACGATCTTTGGGTTATGAGACCGACGGGAATGGCAGTACAGCTCATTTTCCAGTGCACTGTAGCCATATCGTAGCTAATCAGTAATACCAATTGTACTTCAAAAGATGAAGAATGCATAGATTGTTTTGAGGTGTAATTGGTATAACTCAGCTCTTCGCATCAAAACCCAACTTACGCTCAATACTTAGAATAGCTTCTAAGATTGAACTCATAAATTTTTGCATGCTCAGAGACTGAGTTAGCTGATTACCTTTTTTGGGAAAATCTTACCAGCGGGAGGAATCAAGAATTGATTTTATCGTTTCAGATTTTACCCAATATTTTCAGAGCAGTATACCAGTAGAATTGTGCACTGGGCTCGATACCCCGCAATTTCCTGTTGAGATAGTTATATCGTATGTTTTCGCCAGGAATCCTAAAATCTTCACGCCTTAATCCACTGGGGACTTTTGGTAGTGGACTTAAATCTCCTACTAAAAGCTTGGCTACTATAAGTGCAACCTTTGCAGAGGCAAATGAGGCTTCTTCAGGTCGGAAGGCTTCATTGATAGTAAAATAACGGAATCCGCGAATACCTTCTTTGATCTCTGCATATTGTTCCAAATCTTCATGCGAGCCTTGCATATCTCTTTTCGTGATGAGTTCGCAGGTTGCAAGAGTGTCCAGCAGCACATCCTCACGATTCTCAGCCACTCCAGGTCGATATTTCAACTCCTGAACAACATGAGCATCGAAACTGGCAGCGAGGATATTGATTGTAGGCACTTCATCGAACAATACACTTAAATCAAAGAGCTGTTTGATAATTTCACGTTCTTTCCGGGCGCCAAACGGTACACCTACTGTTGTGGGTGCAAAAGCTGTCAATTTATCCCCCATAAGCGCCGAGAGGGTGGGGGTGCTTACCAAAGCAGGATCCCCTTCTTCAATTATAAATTCACCAGCTATAGGGGTTTCCTGTACTTCTGGGTAAATCGAATCTGCAAAAAGTATATCTAATTGGATGTCAATATTCCGTCCGTCTACAACCGATGTGAATTGCATTGCATAGTGTGCCTTTGGAATTCCTTCCTTATAGCTTCTACGCTCATCCAACTCGTATCCTGTGAAGAGAGGATTCTGACCAATTATTTCCAGCAGTGCCTCCAGTTCATTTTGATCAGCTTGAGTAATGATGTCCACATCCGTTGAGAATCTCCGGGGATGTTGAGTTAGAAATGTTAAGCATGTCCCTCCTTTAAAAGTGAAATCCAGACCACTAAGGACCAGCTGCTCACACAGGTAGTAGGCTCTTAATAACTTTTCAATTATACCAGGATCAGAGCCTCGGATTTTATTCTTTACCGAGAGGATCCATTCACGACTTAATGTATCAGCATGTACCATTAATTCTTCCAATCTCCTATGGTTGAGTTGATATAAGACAGCACCTGATCCCGCTTTCCTCGTCTGGATGCATAACTAAGTAACTGAGTCTGATCAATTTGATAGCGTTTGAATGAATTCCTGAAAATATGATCTAACTCTGCGCCATGGTAAGCTGTAAATAAGATTTGGTCACAAAATACATCGACCAGAATCTTTTCCAGAGTTGGAACACTGACCTTTTTTCCCATCAGATTTGGAGCTCGTGAGATACTTTTTTGTACAATGATCGGATGCTTGGATTCAAGGATGTAACTATCCATGAATTCACCAAGGCTGGTACTCTTCAGAGCGAAACCACTTCTTAAGTACACTTCGTTCTTTACGTTATCTTTGAGGAAAAAGAACACTGAATCCATAGTATCAGAGTCTGTTTCCAGAATGATCATAGACCGGAAAGGTTGGTGGATCATAAACTCATTTAACAAGTTAGTTTCCCAAATGAGCAGATCAGTTGGTTGGTAGCGTTTTTGCACTTTGGAGTAGATAACTTTTAATTGCTTTGAAATGGCTGGTGTAAAGGTAGATGCTGATTTAAGCGCATAGATACCACGACCAGAATTTACGATTATCTGTTTTTGTTTCAAATTGTAAAGTATCCAGTCGAAGGTAGTAACCTTAAGATCTGGCACATTTTCGCATAGCAATTCAAACAAGCTGAACCGCGATAGCTCACTGTGCTTTTCCAGTAATTCCAGGATATTAGTTTCTAACTTCTTTGTTTGAATCCCCATTTACTTGAAATGTAACCCATGAAGTGCCAGTAAAAAGTGTTTATTGGCATTTCATGGTGATTAATAACACGATATAAATAGCTAATAATAAAGATTATATATGATATATGGAAAATAGGTCTGCAATTACGCAGCTTATTATCTTGAATCATACTTTAGGTATGTGAATTCTTTCGATTTGCGATGTGCTGTTGTGGATCTTGTTTATTTGTAGCGGGAGTAGGATTCGAACCTACGACCTTTGGGTTATGAGCCTAATGAACATTCATAAATAACAGGTAGTTACAAGATCAGTGTGGCGTATGTGTGTCACGACTTGCACCAACAAATTTACATCCTAACTTCTGATTCATAGAAGTAGAACCATAATATATGAGGTATG